>JAZRGC010000020.1:0-1671 GCA_045643985.1 Clostridia bacterium | reverse complement strand
GCTCACAAAGCATGCATTGAAGGATGGCGAATATCTTGCAGATGACGTTTTTGGTGTCTTTTTTGAAATTGTTGGAAGCAGTGCAATCTACATTTTGATTGCAGTGTGCGCAACCATATGTTTTTGGTTTTTCATCAAAGTCTATTCCAAAAAACCTTGGAACATAATCTTTGCAGTGGTATGTGCCATTGCCGGAGTTGCCGCATTTTGGCTTATGTTCAGCGACATCTATGGCTACACCATCGAGCATATTTTGAAAGGTGCATTCATCGAAAGTGGCAGTCCACTCTCATTGTACGAATTGATCCACAAATATGAAGACAACGGAGCATTCATCGCAGTGGAAATTCTCCTTGCATTGGCAGTTGAAGGCCTTGTGATTTTGTCCTTGAAATCCGTCAAGGAAGACACCCTGAAGAAACTCATCAAGTTTGTCCTTGCCTGTGCAGTTATGACGGCAGTTGCCAACCTTCTTGTGGCAGTCATCAAAGAGCCTATGGGCAGAATGAGATACCGTGCAATGAACAGCACTGCAGGTCAAGCAATGGGTGGATTTGACAATTTCACCAAGTGGTTTATCAGCACCGACAACAACAAGATTTACAACGCAAAGGAACTCTTTGGCTACTCAGATGCATTCAAATCTTTCCCCAGTGGACACACCTGTGCAGCAGGTATGGTTTATGCGCTCATTATGCTCATTGACGTACTTGAATTGAAGAAAACGTGGCATAAAGTCCTTGTTTGGTTGTCAACAGTGGTTGCAACAGGTCTTGTGGCAGTCAGCAGAATAGTGGTTGGTGCACACTTTTTCAGTGATGTATTGATGGGTGGCACAATCGCATTCCTTGCCATGATTTTGGCACGAGAAATCTTCATCTCAAAGGGCGCACACGTCAAAGCAATGTTTTCATCTGTCAAGAAGAAAGGAGCAGAAGATGAACAAATGACAGAAGTCTGCGCCTGTGACGAGAATGACTGTGAGTGTCCTTTTGATTGCAATGACAATGCAGAAGATCAAGTTGTTTTGGACGAAGCGGCACAAGACAACGATGTTGATGACAACACAATAGTGTGTGCCACAGAAGTGACTGAATGATTGATATAAAATTATAAATAAGGGGCAAAATTGATGCCCCTTTTTCTTTTGAAAGTTAACTTTATTCAAAATGATTGCAAAACTTGCCCATCTTTGATATAATCCAAAACGATGCTGGTATGGCTCAGTCGGTAGAGCAGCTGATTCGTAATCAGCAGGCCGCCGGTTCAAATCCGGCTACCAGCTCCAAAAGACAAGCATTTTGCTTGTCTTTTTTTTGTGGTTGGCAATTGTTTTGCGCAAATAAAAAACGCACCGATTGGTGCGCTTTTTTTGTATATTTTGATGTTAGTCATTTCTTGAGTTTGCAATGTATCCACGGATGATCTTGCAGATGTCAGTGTTGTCAATGACTGTAACGTCTTTCAAGTCGTCAGGGTTCAAACCATAGATGAACACACCAACGTTGGTTGCGCTATGTTCCTTTGTTTTGAGCATTGCGCTAGGATTGCTGAGATCGGCTTCGGAGTCATACACAAGTCCACCTGTTTCGTGGTCAGCAGTGACAATGACCATAGTGTTGCCGTCTGCTTTTGCCCATTCGATTGCTGCCTTTATGGCAAGATCAAATG
>JAZRGC010000019.1:0-2695 GCA_045643985.1 Clostridia bacterium | reverse complement strand
CTACACTATGTGCAGGGTTTTGGCGGAAGCGGAGGGATTCGAACCCCCGTGGGCTTGCACCCAAACGGTTTTCAAGACCGCCTCGTTATGACCACTTCGATACGCTTCCAAATATTGAGCCAACTTTCGTCAGCCTTAATAGTATATCAACAGAAATTGATTATGTCAACTTTATATGCAAAATAGCCAAATATTTTTTATGATAGAATAGACATACATTGTTATAAAATATAAACTGTCATCAAAAAAGCCACTCGGTTGAGTGGCTCTTTTATGCGCTTTGGTTAGTCGTCGTTTCGTTCGATAGACAACAAGTGGTCAGGGTGGTTGCGGATGAGATTATTCATTGTTTCCACAGAGAAGGAATCTTTTGTGGTGACTTCGACACTTGCAATAAGTTTGTTGTCACTTGATTTGATTTTGTATGATGACACTCTTGGAGAGCCCAATTCCTTGATGATAGTGTCAAGGATTTCATCATTTTCAAGCCACACTTGCATTTTGATCACAGACAAGTGAGTGGTGTTGAAAGCCTTGATAGGCAAGTGGAAGAAGATTTGAAGGATAAGGATGAGCACAGTTGCAATTGCACCAAGCACCACAAATCCTGCGCCGATTGCCATACCGATTGCAGCAGTAGCCCACACGCCAGCAGCAGTTGTAAGACCGTACATAACGTCACGGCGATACATAATGATGCCTGCACCAAGGAAACCTATGCCTGTGACAACGGTTGATGCAATACGGCTAGGGTCGCCACTTTGACCATACTCATTGAACTGAGCAGTGGTCATATATTTTGAGATGATCATAAACAAGCATGCAGCCATACAAACGATGGCATGGGTGCGAATGCCTGCTTCCTTTGAACGAGTTTTTCTTTCGATGCCGATGACAACACCACAGATGATTGACACAACAAGTCTTACAATAAAGTGCCAAATGTCTTGGTTCCAGTCCACGACACGAACTGCAGATAACAACATAATTTCCTCCCTTAGATAAAACTAATAAAAAGATAAGTTTTAGTATTATATATATTATACACGAAATAAAAAATATGTCAATACTACATTTTTTTGAATGCAAAACCACACAAAAAACAGAGTTAAACATTCATTTTCAATATCTAAACCGTAGATTTATGTCGGCTTGGCGCAAAAGGGCAAACAAAAAAGCGCATCAATAGAGATGCGCTTTTTGCTGTAAAGTGTTGTTAGTTTTTCTTGGTTGTGTTGACTGATGTTTCGGGCATTTTTGCGATTTCGCTTGCTGTTGTGAGCATGCCTGAAATGTTTGCGATGTCTGTGGGCACAACGATCTTTGTGCTTTGTCCCATTGCAAGAGCCTTCAATGCTTCAAAACTTTGAAGTTTGATGTATGCTTCATCGGGATGTGCATCAATGATCATCTTGACTGCTGTTGCTTGACCTTCTGCTTCTGCAATGAGTGCTTCTTTCTTTGCTTCTGCACGGTGGATTGCTGATGCCTTTGCGCCTTCTGCAACAAGGATGTTGCTGCGCTTTTCGCCTTCTGCCTTCAAGATTGCTTCACGTCTTTCACGTTCTGCACGCATTTGTTTTTCCATTGCTTCTTGGATATCTTTGGGAGGAAGGATGTTTTTAAGTTCCACTCTGTTGACTTTGATGCCCCAAGGATCTGTTGCTTGGTCAAGGATGATGCAGAGTTGTGAGTTGACTGTATCTCTTGATGTGAGAGTGTCGTCAAGTTCCAAGTCACCAACGATGTTACGGAGTGTAGTTGCAGTGAGGTTTTCCAGTGCGCTACGAGGATTTTCGACACCGTATGTAAAGAGTTTGGGGTCTGTCACGCAGTAATAGACAACTGTGTCAATGTGCATTGTGACGTTATCTTTTGTGATAACAGGTTGAGGAGGGAAGTCTGCCACTTGTTCCTTCAAACTGACTTTGTTTGAAATTCTTTCAACAAAGGGGATGATAAAGCGCAAACCACTGTTGAGAGTACGGTTGTATTTACCGAGTCTTTCAACTGTGCAAGCAGTCTTTTCTTTTACGATACGGATTGACAATGCTGCAATAATCAATGCAATGCCAAAGAGAACACCGATGATAATGCCGGCAATTGCGCCACCATCAACACTTGATGATGCAAGTAATGCTGTTGTAAACATAATTTGTTACTCCTTATTTTTTGATTAGGTTGAAATCCAACCTTGATTGTACTCTCATTATATTCCATCGTTTCAAAATGAAAAATAACTTTTTAGTAAAAATAGACTTGTTTATTTTGCGCAAAAAGCAAAATAGAATTGTTTTGATGCTTTTATGATGCGCTGTGATATGTAAATCCTTTGCCTGACACGTCCTTGGCTTTTGTGATATACACAAAGGCTTCGGGATCGCATGCTTTTATGATGTCATTGACTTGGTTGATTTGTTTCTTTCTCACAACACAGACAAGCATATTGTGTTCAATGCCTGTGTACCAACCATGGGCGTGGACCATTGTGACACCACGATGGAGTTTCTCACTGATGGCAAGGGCAATCTCATTGTGTTTGTCAGAGATGACGTTGAACACGATTGATGACTTGAAGCCAGATTGAATGATGTCTGCAACTTCTGCACAAACAATAAGAGAAAATGCTGAGTAGAGAATTGGTGAAAGGATTGATGTGAGCACTTGTTGAGAGTTGTGCCAGTCATCAACGTTG
>JAZRGC010000018.1:0-4690 GCA_045643985.1 Clostridia bacterium | reverse complement strand
AACCCCAGATTCCGCCGTGAGAGGGCGACGTCTTAACCGCTTGACCATGAGGGCGTTTAGAATCTTTGATTATCAACGCCCGAATGGAAGGAAATAGGCTTTGCATCTTTCCTACCATGGGGCAATATGACTATTACTCGCAGTTTGTTGGTTTAGTTGCGAAGCAAATCAACAAACAAGTGTTGCTTGCCTTGCATTGGTGATATTATCACAACACGGCAATTTTAGCAACTAATTTCACAATATCAAAGTTATGAAAAATCAAAAATACAACATTTTTCAATTTTTTGTTGCTTTTTTGAAATTTGTGGTGTATAATTCAATCATCAAAGGTGTTTGGCTTCAAAATGGCCTCGCACGTAATATAATAATGAATAATATAATGAGGTTTGAATATGAAGAAATGTAGCATTTGTAATTCAGAAAACGTAAGAAACTATCCTTTTGAACTTGGATTCCTTCCTGCACACATCATCAATGAAGACATCGTGCTCCCTGTCAACCCTAAATTCAATATTTGTATGGATTGTGGCCACGTGTTTATCACTGACACTGCAGCAGTTGAAACAATCAAGAAGATGGACAACCTTTCAACAGCAGTGAAGACAGAAAAAGACAAGTTTGTCGCAAAGGCAAAAGATACAGTTGCAAAAGTCGAAGCAAAGATTAAGGACATCGAAGCAAAAATAATTGCAATCGAAGCACAAATCGTTGCAAAAGCAGTTGAAGAAAAAGTCAAGGCAGACCTTACTGCAGCCAAAGAAAAACTTCATCAAGAACACAAGGCTACAGAGAAAATTAAAACACGCCTTGTCAACACCTATGAAACAATCAAGGCAAAAGTTCAAGAAGTCATTCCTACAGCAACACCTGCCACCGAAACAGCAACACCCGTTGCAGAAGTTGCAACACCTGTTGTTGAAGCACCTGCAACCACAGCAAACGTCATCAACAATGAAGCAGTTGACGGACTCAAAGATGTGTTCAACAAAGGCAAATCATTCCTTAAGAAAGCATTTGCAAAAACAGAATCAACAGACACAAAGGCTGAATAATCAAAACCTACAAACAAAAAGGCACTCATTTGAGTGCCTTTATTTTGCAAAAAAAATAGGCGAAGCAGAGAGTGCTCTGCTTCGCTTTGTCTTTGGTAAGTGGTGCCCCTTGAAAACCTGCTAAGTGCAGGGTGGATACCGACTGCCTACGGTTTTGTCTTCCAGTGCGCAAAGCGATTATGAGGCCTGACATTGCCTATATGGACCCGCCGTTCCTTTAAAGTAAGTGAGGTTCATTGACGACACCACTATTGGGGCAAGGTTTCCCTTGCAAAATTATAATAACATAGTTGTCTTCAAAAATCAATACCCAAATTTTGCAAATTTTGAAAAAAGAAAAACCACTGTAAACAGTGGTTTTTAAGTGTTCTAACCATATATTTTGCTTATCTTGGTTGGATTGGTGTGGAATACTTGGCAATGTCACAGGAAAACACGTTGTAACTGAACACTGCTGTGTAATGTTGGTCTGCAGACATTTCCATTATGCCCCTTGCATGGGGTGCTTCCCACTTCTCCCACATTTGCCATTTTTTGAAATAGCCGTTGTCCCAAAGTTCAAACTCAATTTCAAGCCCTGTAAATTTGGCATCTTCATCGTCTGCCCCTTGATTGTCTTGGAGTGCCCCCGCTGTGTCAATATGGGTGTACTCCTTCTCGCTGTCAATGATCATTTTGACGGTGTAATAACCTTCTTCTGCATTGTATGACACTGTTGCAGATTTGATTGTGTTGTAGTAGCCTTCTTCAACCAAATTGCCATTTTCATCGTACAAATTTGCATCGTTTCCCTTTGAGAAGAAAACGTGTTGGTCTGTCTTTTCATAGCCGATGACTCTGCCACCACCGTCAAGGTATTGTGGGATTGAATAGCCACTGATCTCATCATACACCCACTTCATTCCGTTGATATTTTCTTCGGTTTCATTTTGTCCATTTATTTTGCCTTCAAAGCCTGAAGCCGTATATGGAATGGGGCTGACGGAGATATTTTTGCGCTTTGTTTCATAGCCTTTGACCGACTTTTCGACTGTGACGCCATTCCAGTTGCAATCTCTGCCACCATCCACATCGGTGAACTTGTTGGTCTTAAAATAGTCACTTGTCAAACTGCCTGCCGTGACAAACCATCTTTGTCCTGACTCGCTTGCAGTGCCCATAATTGCTTGGATGACAGGATCAATTTCTGCATCGCTATCAACAGTTTGGATTGTTTGACGGAAATGCTCACCAGTAATATTGTTGCGCATATCAATTGTGTTGAACACAAGGGGTAATTCTGCTCCACCCACTTTGCTTTGGTTTGTGCCTGTTTCATAGTACGAGGCATAAGGCACGGTGACCATAGTTTTGTTGCCAATTGCATAGAGTTTGTATGCAAGTTCCATTGTGTCAAGAGTGTTTGTTGGGATTTGATAATTGACAGTGCGCTCGGGCATTTCGCTTGCATTTTTCATCTTGTAGCCGATTATTTCGCCTGTGTTGTCCAACACAACCACATAACTTTCAGGCTTCAATTCATAAAACACCATTGGGTTGTCAAAGACAAGTGGTTGAAGATTGCAACCACAAAAAAGCAACGTTGTGCTAAGCATCACAACAAGGAGTGCAATTGTAGTAAAACCATATTTTATCTTTCGTTTTTGTTCCATAAACTCTTATTTCCGTCAAAAGCAACACAAGTTTGGTTGCCCATTGAATGCAAATCCAGTTCAATATTTTATGACATTATACAACATTTTCCAAATCATTGCAATAGATAACTTCTTCTTTCATATTTAGGTTTGTCAAAAAAATTCACTGTCGAAAAAAAATAATATTGATTTCTTGTATAATAATATGATATACTTTGTGTATTAGTAATTAAATACGGGCAGGTACGTATGAGAAAATCATCAACAAAAAAAGCAGCAACAGCCCTTGCTGTCATCCTTGCGCTGACACTTGTTTTCACTGCTATCTTTGCAGTCAACAACACAGTTGCAGAAGCAGATGACACTATGCAAGGCATCAAAATTGGGGAGCATACTGTGGCTCACGTCAGTGACGTCCACTACTACCCTTGGGAATATTGCTATCAAGATGTAGGCAATCCTGACTACAAGGAAAGCGATTTCTTCCACTCACAAACCACTTCAACAAAGTTGGTCAACGAAAGTGGCAATATCCTTTATCAAAACATCAAACATATGCTCAAACTTGCAGAAGAAGGCAAGATGCCTATGTATCTTATTTCATCAGGCGACCTTACAAAGCAAGGTGAAAGAGTGGCTCACATTGACGTGGCAAATGCTTTCCGTTATCTCCAAAATGAGATGAGAAAGATTGAAGGATATGAAAACTTCCAAGTGCTTGTGACAATCGGCAACCACGACGTGTACAACTGGGAAGGAGAACTTTATGACAAGACAACAGGCGAAGCATACACTGCAGAAAGTGTTTCTCTTGGTCAATTTGCAATGATTTACAACGGTCTTGGCTTTCCTACTTTTGACATGAGCATTCTCTCACAAATCTATGGCGAAGATTATTTTGAATCAGTCTTTTCAGAGTATATCCCCACAACTCTTTCATCTGCATTGAATTTTGAATATATCAATCCTCAATTGCAAGAAATTTATGAAATGAGCAATAGTGGCAATGTTGACGTTGAAGAACTTGCCGAAGCCTATGTACAAGTGGGCGATGGTCTTGGTCAACTTACATTTGCTGCATCAACTCTTGACGATTCATTTGTCATTTTTGCAACAGACACAACAGTTCGTTTTGAATCCAATGCAGACTTTGTGCCCATTCAAGTGAGCCAATATGAATTCAATCTTCTCACTGCAAACGGCACAGAAATGGGCGACAACAAATTCTATCTTGACATTGACGCTGGCAACTCACTTGAAATCGATACAACACCTGCCACATTGTCAGCAATCAATGAAGCATTTGCAAACGGAAAACCCGTCTATCGTGATTGTGGTCTTGAACATATCACTGGTGGTATGCTCACAGATGAACACTTTGCTTTCATGGAAAACAAAATGAACTCACTTGAATCAACAGACGGCGCATCTGAGCCTACTGCAGTTGCATTCTTCCACCAAAACCTTATCCCCCACTTTGAAATTGAAGATGATTGGTTGTCAAACTACACTCTTTTCAACTGGGAATACACTGCAAAACGTTTTGCAGAAATGGGTGTGAGATATAGTTTCTCAGGTCATCAACACTGCTCCGACATTGCAATCTACACCGATGCAATGGGCAGAACTGTCTATGATATGGAAACAGGCTCATTTGTCAGCCTTGACTCACCCATAAGAGTGTTTGAAATCGAAAGATATTCTGTTGACGGCACTCTTGCTGAAAAGGCGGACAGTTCACTCTATCTTATGGACAGTTTTGGCGAAGCAAACCCTCTCAAAGCAACTCCTTCATCAAACGTGTTCAACTCATCACGTGCTCCTTGGAATGAACAAGCATATCAACAAGCAATCACTGCATACAACAATGCAACTGATGAAAACAAGCACGATGCTTGGCAAGCAGTTGTGGATGCAAACCCTGACTATGTTGTCTATTCACTTATGCACGATGATATGGACAATTTGTCCTACAATGAGTACACTGTCAAGCACATCTAC
>JAZRGC010000017.1:0-5675 GCA_045643985.1 Clostridia bacterium | reverse complement strand
AGGGGTGGTTATTCACTTGAAAGCAAGAATGAAAAATCAAGCAAGTCCTTGACTTATGAAGAATGTGCTCACGACACGTGTAGGGCGACCATTGTTCGCAGGAAAGCCTTATTTCAAGCACTTGCCTGTCAGGGCGTCTTGATAAATGATCCAATATCCTTCGCACTGATTTTTGCCATTGGGCAACCACACGGCAAAGTCTGCAATCTCTTTGGGTGGCAGGTTTCTGTCCACT
The DNA here is from genome assembly GCA_045643985.1 of Clostridia bacterium. Classification (GTDB taxonomy): domain Bacteria; phylum Bacillota; class Clostridia; order Christensenellales; family CAG-917; genus RGIG4097. Next base: position 5,440 of record JAZRGC010000017.1, on the reverse strand, counting down.
GACGGCACTCCATAACAAATGTAGGACACCACATCTCCGTCAAGTATCAACCCCACAACATAATAGCCGTCAGGAGTGTTTATATGTGCCCATTTGCTGTTGGGCACAACGGCATTGAGTGCTTCTTCTTCGGGATAGCACACAAAGATTTCATCAATCTGTGGCTTGACAGAAAGATAAAAATTGCTCCCATCAAATCGCACAGTGTCAAAAGAAAACACTTTGCTCTCATCCTGCCTTCCACAGGACCCTAACTGCATATTGACGGCACTCTCGACATTTCCAACACCGACTTCCCCATCGTCCTTGGCACACTCCTGCTCTTGCAAGACACAGTCATTCTTATGCCGTTTTTCTTCGCTGTTTTGGTGGCATTCTTTTGTATGTTCACTGTCTATTTTTTCTTGGTCAAATTCATCGTTTTTACAAGGATATTTCTCTGCCACATTTTCGCCAATTTGACAGGTGTTTCCTTGTTGAATTTTGCTTGAAAAATCCGTCAAGTTTTCGCCTTGATTTTCTTGTTGATTTTGGCAGTTTTCAACCCCTTGACAAGCAACAATTTTATCATTGATTTTAGCGCCATTTTCAACGTCTTTTTCATAGGTGTCAACCCGTCTTTTCATCTCACTGATTTTGGGTGTTTTACCTGTGCTTCCAACATAGATTTTGCCACCATAATTCAACAGCAAATCAACTCTATCATTTGCACATACCAGCACTTTATATTCTTTTTTGTCCTTATAAAGTGCTTGTTTTGCAATTTCATCGGCAAACACATACAATTTTCCACCATCAAATTTTGCGCTTTCTGCAAGAAAAATTTCAACCCTGTTTTCGCCCTTGAACACGTTCATTTTAAGGTGGGTTTTATCTCCGTTTTCACTTGATAAAATCACGACATGTTTTTCAATTTTCATAGATATTTTTCTCCCAAAATACACTATGCAAATTACCCTTAATTTATGCCTATTTTCTAATTGATTTTATAGCATTTTACATAGACATTTTCTTGTTCGTTTAATGCAACTTTTTTGCGCGATTTCAAGGCTCTTTTCTGTCATATTTTATAAATTAAATTCAATAAAAAATCCCGACAAAAATGTCGGGATTTTCCTGTGATTTTTTCACACATTACATCTTGTCAATCCTTGCCCCGCAAGCCACTAAGATGTCTGCAAAAGTGTCAGCGCCGGCGCTATTATACATTGTAAATTTAATTTGGTTTGCACCGTCATCAAGGGTAAATATATATCTCGTTGTATATGGTCTACCACGGTATCCACCCTGTCTTCTTATTATAATTGTACAATTTACACCATTGTTAATTTCCATCTTTTTCGTGCCAAAAATCTTTCTCACTTCCACCGTATTGTCATCAACTGCCACACGGAAAATAAGGGCATTTACGATTGCAACCAACAACAAAAGAATAACCACACTGATGAAACCTATGCCAATTATTTGCAAACTCTTTTCGTCATTGGGGCCCATAGCATTAAGACCTTTGACTGACATAACCAAAAGCACTGTCAAAAGTACCAACATGACGCAGTATGCAGGCATGGTTATTATATTGCTTGTTTTAAATCTATAATCCTTCTTCATATTTTATAAAACTCCTTGCTCAAACGGATATAATCTTCAAGGGAAAGGGCTTCGCCACGAACTTTTTCATCAAGCCCTGCTCTATTGAGTCTTTCTGTTGCTTCTTGCTTGGACATGCCAAAACTTGCATTGAGATTGTTGACAAGAGTCTTTCTTCTCATTGCAAAGGCACTGCGCACAAGTTTGTGTATAAGATTTTTGTTTTCTCCTTCAAGTTTGTTTCTGTCAATGTCTATGCGCACCACTGCGCTGTCAACGTTGGGTGCAGGATAAAACATATTCCTATTGACCTTTCGTGTGATGACTGCTTCGCCACGGAGCAACACTGCAAGAGTGATTGCTGAATAATCTGCTGTGTTTGGTTTTGCCACAAGTCTAAGTCCAACTTCCTCTTGCACCATAATTGTAAGTGATGTGACAGGCAACTCACTTTCAAGAAAGCGCATAATGAGTGGAGTTGTAATATAGTAAGGCAAGTTTGCCACCACTTTGAACTCTCCTGCGCCAATGATTTGTTGCAGTTCATCATCCTTCATCTTCAAGATGTCACGGAAAATCACTTCCACATTGTCAACACCTTGCAATGACAAGGCATGGACAGGCTCAAGGTTTTTGTCCACCTCAAAGGAATAGACTTTTTTTGCAACAGCAGCAATCTGCCTTGTGAGCGTGCCTGCTCCTGTGCCGATTTCAACAACAACGTCATTTTCGGTCACATCGCTGTCGCTGACAATCCCCTTCAAAAGATTGGTGTCTGAGATAAAGTTTTGACCAAGTGCTTTGTTGAACCTAAATGACGTTGCTTGCAAAAGGTCTTTCATTTTCATTTCCATAATTTACCTACACTTGCAATGGATATGTTTCCACACACTGCACATATTAAGATTGTGCCAAAGATGAAACATCCCAAAGCACAAAAGATAAACAGGGCAACCAATCGGTTGTCCTTCTTTATTCTCTTATTGTTTCGCGCACACGATATTTTGCGCCCAATTGATCGGCAAGAATGCGACAACTTTCAATCTCATCTTCCCCGATGAAATCCACAACCGTGAGAGTTGTGTCAATGCCATTTTCAATGCATCCTTTTGCAAACTCAATCATTGCATCAAAGGCGTCTTCGCCATAGGCACTTCTGCAAATCTCTTGATACAATTCTCTGTTTGATGCATTCAAAGAAATGGACACTGAGTCAATATATTTTGAGATGAGCACAGGGATGTCCTTGCGCTTGTTCCAAAGTCCACCAAGCCCGTTTGTGTTGAGCCTTGTCTTGAGCCCAAGTCGTTTGATGTATGGTGCAACCTGACTCAAAACAGACAAAGCACACATAGGCTCGCCATAGCCACAGAAAGTGATTTCACCATACTTCTTCAAGGGGTACAAACTGAGTGATTCCTTGATGTCATCAAAGTTTGGCTCTCTTGTCAATCGAAGGTCATCTTCGCCAATTCCATTGCGAATGTTGCGCACACAAAACTCACAATTGTTTGGACACTTGTTGGTGAGATTGACATAAAGTTTGCCTTCAAATTCATATACAAAGTTTTTCATTGTTTTCTCAATATCGGCAGTTTATCTGCTCTATTTCATCCTATAAAATAGGGTTTTGGTGTTTTTGTTGGTTTTTTCAATAAGTTCAGTTCTGTCTATTCCAAGCACTTCACTTGTCTTGTCAACAACAAGCGCAGTGTATTTTGGCTCGTTGGTTTTGCCCCTGAATGGCACTGGTGTCATATATGGTGCATCGGTTTCAAACAGCAATCTATCAAGGGGCACTGCCTTCAAACTTTCAATGTTGTGCACTGCATTTTTGAAGGTTATTGGACCACCAAAAGCAAAGTAGCAATCGTACTTTGAAAAGACTTTCACCATCTCGCTTGAACCAGAATAACAATGCAAAAGCACCCCATTGTCAAGAAGGTGCTTGCAGTCTTCAAGTATGTTTACTGTGTCGCCATATGCCTCTCTCACGTGCAAAGCGATGGGCAATTTCAAGGAATGCGCCAATTCAATTTGCTCCTTGAAAACTCTTTGTTGGATTTCTCTTGGGGACAAATCGTAGTGATAGTCAAGGCCGATTTCTCCTATTGCAACCACCTTTTCACTTTGTGCCAAATCCCTGAAAATATCGTACATCTCAGTGGTCATATATTGGCTGTCGTGAGGGTGCATTCCAACCATTGCATAGACCTTTTCATATTTCTTTGCAATGTCCACGCCCAATTGTGAAGACGGCAGGTCATAACCCACCGTAATCACGCTTTCAAGCCCATTTTCTTCAAGGTGTGAAACTATGTCATCCACCAAGGGGAAAAGTCGCTCGTCTGTAAGATGGCAATGACTGTCGATTATCATTATCTTACTGTTGCGCCTGTGGGCATTTTCTTTTCAGGAGAAACGATGACAAGGTCATCATCTGTGCAAGCACAAAGGAGCATGCCTTGGCTTTCGATTCCACAAAGTTTTGCAGGCTTCAAGTTGCTGACAACAACCACTTGTTTGCCAAGCATTTCTTCGGGGGTGTAGAATTTTGCAATGCCACTGACGATTGTGCGTGTTTCATCGCCAATCTTCACTGCAAACTTCAAGAGTTTGTTTGCTTTGGGCACTTTTTCTGCTTCGATGATTTCGCCAACACGGAGTTGCACTCTCATAAAATCTTCAATGCCGATTTCACTGATTGCAACAACGTTTTCAGGCTTTTCTGCCTTTTTCACTTCCTTGGGCTTGCGTGCTTCGTACATTGCATTGACCTTTTCATTGATTTCCTTTGAGTCAAGACGTTTGAAAAGGATTTCAGGTGCTTCTGTCACTTTTGTGCCATTTTTGAGAAGACCAAATTTGTCAAGATCGGCAAATGCTCTGCCTTCCACACCAAATTCTCCATAGACTTTCTTTGCAGTGTCAGGCATAAATGATTCAAGAAGGCTTGTGCCGATGATGATTGATTCTGCAAGGTTATATAGGACTGTTGCAAGTCTATCTTGCTTGGTTTCGTCCTTTGCAAGTGCCCAAGGCATTGTTTCATCAATATATTTGTTGGCTCTACGGAAGATTGTAAAGACATCACTGAGAGCATCTGCCACTCTATATCCGTCAATCTTGTCTGCAACTTTTTTATATGCGCCTGTGACAACTGCTTTAAGTTCGTCATCAACTGCTTCTTCAACACCCTTGTTTTCAAGGATGCCACCAAAGTACTTGTTGGACATTGCAATTGTTCTGCTGACAAGGTTGCCATACACGTTGGCAAGTTCTGCATTGATTGTGTCTGTCACCATATCCCAACTGATGACACCATCATTGTCATAGGGCATTTGTGAGAGAAGGAAATATCTCACTGCATCAACGCCATAAAACTCAACAAGGTCGTCTGCATAGATGACGTTGCCGGTTGATTTGCTCATCTTGCCACCATCTTGGAGAAGCCAAGGATGTCCGTAAATTTGCTTGGGAAGTGGCTCGCCCATTGCCATAAGGAAGATGGGCCAATAGATTGCATGGAAACGAACAATGTCCTTGCCGATGACATGGACATCTGCTGGCCAATACTTCTTGTAGTCCTCTTTGTGATTGCCGTCTGCATCAAAGCCAATGCCCGTAATGTAGTTTGAAAGTGCATCAAGCCACACATAAACTACGTGTTTGGGATCAAACTCCACAGGAATGCCCCAAGTGAATGATGTTCTTGACACGCACAAATCTTGGAGTCCGGGCTTCAAGAAATTGTTGACCATTTCATTCTTTCTTGACACAGGCACGATAAAATCGGGATGTGTGTTGTAGTATTCCATCAACTTGTCAGCATACTTGCTCATCTTAAAGAAAT
>JAZRGC010000016.1:0-9510 GCA_045643985.1 Clostridia bacterium | reverse complement strand
CACTTATTTCAGTGGGCTTTTTGTTTTTGCAGTCCTCAATCTCCAAAATCGCAAGCATTTCATCTATGCGATTTTTGCGTTCTTCTTTATCCTTGAAAACGCTTTTAAGCACCAAATCAAGGTTTTTATACACCGAAATTGATGGGATTAACCTTTCTTTTTGAAAAATGAACGAAATTCCACCATCAATACCTTCTATATCACCTGTGTGCTTTACAAGCCCTGCCATAGCACCAATAAGTGTTGATTTTCCAATACCACTGCCACCAAGAATAACGTTGATTTTGCCCTTTTCAAAGGTGGTGTTGAATGAGTCAAAAACCACCAAATCGCCATAGTTTACACTGAGATTTTTTACAGTAATTTTGTCGCTCATTTTCTCATCTCCCAAAGTTTTTTGATGCCTATCACAATGCCTTCAAATCCAAAAGACAAAATGATTGCAATCACTGTCCAAGCAAGGAGTGTTGCCACTTCAAATGCTTGGTTGGCTTGTTGCATTGCAAGGCCAATGCTTCCTCTTGCATATGTCAAAACTTCTGCTGCTATGACCACTTTCAAAGTCAATGAAATTGTGCTTTTTGATATGTCAAAAACTGCAGGAGCAATCTCAGGCGAATATAGTCCAAAGATTATGTCCACTGGCTTGACCTTGTAGAACTTTGCCATTTCAATCAAATCTTTGTCAACACCCACAATTGCAGTGTATATGCCTTGATATAGAAGTGGGAATGCAATCAAGAATCCTACAAACACTGGCGCAATTTGACCATCAAGCCACAACATCATTATAAGTATGATTGCAAGGGTTGGCGCAGAGCGCAGTATGCTTATCACGGGGGACATAACTTTGTGGACGGGTGTCCAAAGTCCACCAAGCACTGCAAAAATAAATGCCAACACAAATGAAATTGCAAAGCATATCACTGCTCTAAGCAACGTCATTCCAACTGCTTTCCAAAATGTTTCAAGTGCAAACAAGTTGAAAAACTCCACAACAACTTTGTCGGGAGTGGGCAAAACAAGTGGTTTGTCCTTTACTGCGGCAACAATCCACCATATCCCCACCACAAGAAGCAGGGATAAAAGTGGATATGCCAGGTTTTCGATTATTCGTTTTGTTTTGTCGTCAAGTTTTTTCATTTGATCGTCTTTGTTTTGTCAAATATTTTCTTCTAGGTTGCTCGTGGCAATTGTTTTCAAACAAACAAATCCACGTGCTCCCATTCTATTGCAGGAATCATAAGTGCAAGATAATCAATGATTGCTTGCTTTGTGTCGGCATTGTCTGCTTTGTTGACAACGATTGAGCATCTAGGAATGCTGGGTGCAGGGAAAGTTGATGTGCTACCCTTTGATTGAAGGAGTGTTGTCACGTCAGAAGCATTGGCAACAACCCAATCTCTGCTGTCTTCAAGTGCTTTGAGAAGTGATGCCATAAAGTCTGCGTCATTTGCAAGGCTTGTCTTGACAAACAAACTTGCTTGTGGGAAGTTTTTGTCATCGCCATTGACTGCCTTGTACATTGCTTGTAAGTCCATTTGTGCAGTAAATCCACCACTCTTGCCAAATGCAGTTGCAGCAGGCTCACCAACGATTGCAAAGTCGCAAGGATTGTTTTCTCTTGAAAGTGCAACTCTTGCTGCAGGGCCGTCTGCGCACCATTCGATTGTTGCAGTTTGACCATCGCTGAAAGTGATGATGTCATTTGTGTCGTCATATGTGACACCTGCTGTGTTGTCAATGATATATTTGAAAACTTTGTCAGGTGTGTTGTTTTGACCAATTGATGCAATCTTCTTGCCCTTCAAATCGTCAAGTGTGATTGTATCTTTTCCACCGACCTTTGCAGGACTGCCAATGAGATAAAGGCTTCCTTCAACCATAACAGACACAAGTTTGTAGTCTGCGCCTTTATTGATAAGGTTTGCGCCTGCGTTTGTGGGTGCAATGATGATGTCTGCTTTTTCGCCACCAATTTCAGTTTGGATTGCAGTTGATGCAATGATTTCGGTTGTAATTTGATATCCGTAAATTGTGGTGCTTCCAAGCAGTTTTGCTGCTGCAAGTGCAGGTGTGCCGTCAGGCATCACAAAGCGAAGATTGCCTTTTGAGATGGGATCATCTCCACCATTATTTCCACCACCGTTATTGCCACCACCATTGTTGTCAGGTGTGTCAACAGGATCACAAGCAACAAATGTAAACAATGTTGCCACAAGAAGTACTGCCACTACTAATGTTGCTAATTTTTTCATATCTTTTCTCCTATTTGTATTGCCATTTGTATTGCCATTTTATTATCATCGATTTTTCATATTTTGACCAAATCAATGTTTTATTGTTATATTTTGTGCAAATGAAGTGTTTTTATTGTCAACAATCAATTTCAACAGACGTCAGTGCAGACTTCACTGAAAGTTCGTGGAATTTGCCAAGTCTGCCGGTCAGTGCTGACACTCTTTCAACACTGCCTTCAACAATAAGACTTATGACATTTGCCTCAGGTCTAGGGACACCCATACGTCCAATTATGATGTCACCAAACTCTCCAAGGACCTTTTGCATTTCAACTGCCACTGCTCTGTCACCTTTGATGACGATGCCAATTACACCAATTCTTTTCATATTCTTCTCCTGTTCCAAAACCAAACAAAAATGCCACCGTATAAGACGGTGGCATAATAGTCATAACATAACCAAACTTGTAGAGTTTCACTCAACATATTTTAGGTTTCCATTATTTTCGCCGTCTTACACTCCGACCTTAGTCATCGTTTTGGATTGCTATTTCTATCTATAATATACTATATTTTTTGCAATTTGTCAATAGGAAGATGACAAGATTGAAAATGCTTGCCGAAGTTAGACGCCAAATAGCAAGGCATCACTTATGTTTCGGCATCCAATCTTGTTATTCGCACTTGAAAAATGGGATATTTGGATGAGTTGCAAGGAAGATGCCTTTTCACAAGTCCGAAGCGTACTAGGCGTACGTGAGGGATTGTGTAAAGGTGTCTAACACAGCAAATCGCCAAATAGCACATTTTTCACCAGTTGTTTGTTTCAGTCACACAGTGCTGATGCATAGGTGCTTCAACAAAGAAGCCTTCTGCTTGCTTTACTCCTGCAAGTGCGCCCATACGATTTGCCCTAAGTGCAAAATACAGTCCTTGGCTTTCTGCAACAGACTCGCTCATTTGTGATTTGTGGATTTTGAATGATTGGAGTTGCTTCATTTGATCATCATCACTGAATTCCACAAAGGTGTTTGCCCTGTGAGTGAAGTAATAAGCGATGATATGGCTTGACTTCATCTTGTCTTGCTCAAAAACAAGTCCATTCCTTTCTGCCACAATACGGAAACTTGCAACGAAAAGTGCCGTGTTGGTTGCTCTGCCACATTTCAAATGATCGGGGTGAGTTTCGGTGGGAAGATGGGGGTCGGGACAAAATACCACGTCCGGTTGAAACTCGTACATCACTCTTGCAATTTCTTTTGCAAGAAGATTTTCGTCATAGGGTGCGCCATCTTCAAAATCAAGCCTTTCAAACTCTACGCCCAAAAATTCTGCAGATTTCTTTGCTTCTGCAAGACGGATGTCTGCCACTTCCTTTCCTGTGATTGTAGGGTCGGACGTGCCTGCGCCACCATCTGTGCAAACAAGAAATTTGATTTGCGCTTTTGGATTGGTGCGCTTGATTTTGCATACAGTTGCCCCTGCGCCAATTTCAATATCATCAGGGTGTGGCCCAATGAACAAAAATCTGTTGTGTTTTTCAATGTCAGGCAGTGGTGCAATCATTTCAAGGATTTTGTCCTTGCCAAGAATTTTGTCCACTCCTTCAACCAATTTCTTTTTCAACTTGAAAAGTGCCATATTTCCCCCTTGTTTATTTATTGCTCTGCTTCTTCCGGAAAGAAAAGCAACAACACAGATTCATAAAGACTGTCAACCTCATCAGCAAATGCAAGATAGTTTTCATCATCCATCTTGACAGGATCTTTCAATGCCAATTCAATAAGTTTGTCCAATCCCTCGTTGAAGAATTTGTCAACCTTGTCGTCAATATCCTTTTTGACAGCAGGATAACACTCGTTGATTTCATTGTGCATTTTGGTTTCCACTTGATTGCAAACATCATCAAACCAAACCTTAGAATAATCCGTGCCGACATCAACAACGTCTTCTCCGGTGACATATCTCATAAGCACTTGTGCAGTTGTGCGCAGTGCCATAGCATCAACTTCTACCCCCACAGAATATTTTGTGTAGAGTTTCTTGAAGTTGTCAAGATACAAGTTTGCCAACCAATATTCGCACACACGAATTGCAGGAATATCCCCAATCATAGTACCACTTGGACTGTCAAGATATAGTGCTGCACTCAACAACATTGCATTGGATTTTTGGACTTCGTTATCTGCACCGAACAACATGTCAATCACATCTTTCACAAATGCCTTTGCACCTGCTTTCTGTACGGCAAAAGTGTCTCCTGTTGCTTTGTAGTCAATGCCTGAAAGAGCAAGCCCCATACGAATATAACCAATCAATTCGTTGGCACTTGTGTCACTGCCTTGATATGCATATCCTTCGCCAAGTACAATCTTGATTTCATCAACGAATAAGTGGTCTGTGCCATTGGATTTCAGTGCAATATTTCTGCCATTGTCAACCACCTTTGAAAGCATAGGAATGAGTGCAGACAATGTCTTGCTGTCTTCAACAATTCCAAAAATATCGTCAATGACTTTGTTTTCCACCACAATGCCATCGTACACTTCACTCAATGCATTAAGGGCAACATTCACTTTGTCGATTTGTCCTTCAATGCCTTCAATCATTGATTGGATCGAGTCAAACATCGCACCAAGATATGTTGCAATTTCACTTGATGTTGCACCATCAAGAGTGCCCTTTGAAAGGCTGTCAAAAAAGCAGTCATTTGCATTATTGCTGAAATAGACTGCGTTGTTGTATGCAAACGAAACAATGGTTTTTATTCCATTTTTGGCATCTTTAAGTGCTTGTACTGCATTTTGACGACTTTTTGCAGTGTTCAAAAATGACTTGCTTCCAATGTTCAATTTGGCAAGTGCATCATTGAGATTTTGTCTTGTTGCACTGCACAATGTAGGGTTGGATGACAGGCTGTTTATATTGTCAATTGCACCGGCAAAAATCTTGTCACCTTCATTGAGAAACAACTCAATGGCAGTGTAAACAAGGTTTTCTGTGTCGGTGTTTGTAAGCCCTGCCAATGTGACAAAGTCAAGGATTTGCAGTCCTTCCCCTTGAAGAAGTTTGACACCATCTTCACTTTTTACAAAGTCTGCTAGTCCTTTTATTTTGGCAGTTTGAAGACCACTTTCATCAATAACTTCTGTGGCAAAATTTGCCCAACCTAGTGCGATATAATAATCCCCTGCATTGGCAAGCCCTGCAATATTTTCTTCGGTCATATTCCCTGTCCAAAGGTCATTTGATGAATCTATAATTTGACCTTTCAGCAAGGCAAGAGCATCCTTTCGCAACTGCTCATCTGTTGGAATTTCGTCATCTATGCAAGACACAAAAGTGGCAAGCATAAGTGTCACTGCAATGGTTAATATCAATATTTTTGCAAATTTGTTTTTCATAATTTTCCCCTCAATCCTTCCTGCTGAGAGTGTATTTCCCTTTGAACCCTGCAAGGATAGGAATGATTGTATATCCAACTGCCAACACTGCCCCAACAAGTGCAACAATGCCAGCATTGTACATAAAGTCAAAATAAAGTCCAAAGAGCCTGAGCGCACCAATGAGAGATGCAGTCATAAGTGCGCTTGCACCAAATGACAAGACAAGTGCCGTCACTGCCGTCATCCCATATTCTGCCAGTTCTCCAACAAGGAGTCCATTCTTTGACACACCGACTGAAAGGAGTGCCGATCTTGCTTTTTCGCCGGTGGGTCGGCTTGCCACTGCTCCTGCAATGAGCACCATAAACACAAGCACTGCCATGACAAATGCCAATGTGCCAACAAGGTCAAACACACTACCCAAGGACTCTGCATCCCACTTGTACATTGTCAATGCAGGCACTGCATAATAGTTGTTTTCTGCATATTGTGAGCGAATGGTGTCTGCCATCAAATTTGCATCGTCTGCAACAACCAAAATGGTGTCTGCACCCAAGCCGAAATTGTCTTTCAATGTGTCCAGTGAACAGATGATATAATTTCCACTGAAAAGATTGTGCTTTGTGATGCCAACAACTTTGAGTGGTGCACTCTTTCCGTCAATTTCAAGGTTGACAGTGTCGCCAACATTGATTTTGTAAAGTTCTTGATATGCTTTGTCGATGACAACATTGCCCGATGTCAACAACCCGTTTCTCACAACGTTTTCGTCCGTGATATATTCAAAATCGACAATGTCCAAAGTCCTTTCACTGCCAAGAATGTTGACAGGTTGTCCTTTGTTGGCTTCGTGGAGTGAGCCTTGTTTCCACACCATAGGTATTGCAGTTTCAACACCTTTTATGTCAAGCAAGCCATCAATATTGTCGCTTTCAACAATATTTGATGATATGTTTGTGACAAAAACTTTGTTTTCAAACTCTTTGAGATAGCCCGTGAAGATGTCGGTTGTGACACTCCATGCCATAAACATAAGCATTGTCACAGTCATACCTGCCGTAAGGATTTGGAGTTTTGAGTGACGCTTCTCTCTTGCCACACCCTTTGCAGACAACTGCAATATGGGCAATTTGACATTTGACAAGCACACTGCCAAAAGTTTCAAAACAAAAGGAATTGCCACAACCACTGCCACAAGGACAAGCACAAGATTAACAAGTGAAAGTGCACCTTTGCCACCTTTTGCAGTAAACTCAACTATGACCGATGCCACTGCCACCAATACAAGTGCAATGGGCAATGCTATTGCCACAACGGATTTCTTGCTCTTTTCGTTTTCGTTGGCACGAATTGTGGACCTCATTGCGCTTGCAATAGGAATGATTGTTGCAAGGACTGCCGTGATAAATCCAATTGCCGATGCTCCAAAAAGTTTCAAAGGAGATATGCTGAAAGCAATTGTTGATGACAAAGTCACTTTCAAAAGCAGTGCAAACACTCCACCTGCAAGGATAGAGCCAACAACTGCGCCACCAAATGCCAACAAAAGCACTTCCCACAGGAATGTGAGCAATATTTGTGATTTTGTTGCGCCAACCATTGTAAGTTTTGCAACAAGTTTTTTCCTTTCCGTCAAGGATGTAAATGCAATGAGCACCACAAATGCCATTGCAAGCACATACACTCCAAGCCCTGCAATTACGACAGGGGCAGACATTGAATCCGTGTGATTTTGGATGTAATCAACATCTTGACTTGGTGTGACTGACATCTTGCCAAATTTGTCTATGGCTTTTACATTGTCAATGACTTTTTCAATGCTATATCCGTCTTTGACAATCAAATATATTTCATTGTAGATTGCTTGCTCGCCAAAAATAAGACGTGACACACCTTTTACGTTGCCGATGATTGTATATGGTGTGTTTTGAAGGAAATATCCACTTTCCTTTGCAACACCCACAACATAAAAGTTGATTGTCTTATCCCCTGAAATGATTGCAAGTTGTGCGCCAACATTGAGAGAATATTCTTCTGCCATACTCTCACTGATGACAACATTGTCCGTGTTGGAGTCCATGTCTGCGATGTTGCCTTCGACAAGTTGGATTTGTGACAAAGTTTCATAATCCCCTTTGTCAAACCCACGAAGGGACACATATTGATTTTGATACAACCCATACAAGTTGAGTGTTGGCACAATCTTGTCAACACCTTCAACATCTTCAAGTCCGTCTTTTCCAGTTATTCTATCACTGGTGGAATTGGTTTTTATTGTGATGTCACTTGCCCCAGATTCTGCCGTTTCCACTTGGAAAAGGTATTCATACACCCCGTCTGCAAAAGAAAGCATGGCAAAAATCAGCGACACTGCAACTGCCACAACAAATATGGTGGCAACAGCACGCCAAGGCTTTGAGGATATGTTTTTCAGTGCTAACTTAAATGTCACTTGACTTGTCCGTCCTCAATTTCGATTTTTCTTGATGCATACTCTGCGTGTGCAGGGGAGTGGGTGACCATAATCAGTGCCACACCATGTTTTTGGTTGATGTCTTTCAAGATTTCCATAACCTGTCTGCCACGTTCACTATCCAATGAGCCTGTAGGCTCGTCAAGGAATATTACTTTGGGCTCGATTGCAAGAGCACGTGCAATTGCAACACGTTGTTGCTCTCCACCTGAAAGTTGGCTTGGAAGATTGTCAAGGCGATCACCTATGCCAAGTTCGTCACAAAGAGCAAGAATTCTCTCCTTGAATTCCCCTTCCTTTTTCTTGTCAAGAAGCAATGGGAGAGTTATGTTTTCATAAGCAGTGAGATGTGGCACAAGGTTGTCATATTGATATACAAAAGCAACATCTCTGCGTCTGAGAGATGCAAGGTCATCATCTTTGATTGAAGCAAGATCATTGCCAGCAAGTTGAACAGTGCCACTTGTTGGAGTGTCGATGCCTGCAAGAATATAAAGGAGTGTTGACTTTCCTGAGCCGGATTCGCCAAGAATTGCAACAAATTCCCCTTCATATACCTCAATATCAATGCCTTTGAGCACTTCCAAAGATGTGCTTGAGTCAAAAGTTTTTGTGATTGCTTGCGCTTTTACAACTGCTTGTTTTTCCATAACTAAATTTTCCTTTTATAAGTACGGAGTACATTATAACACACATTTTGTCTGCACTCAACCCCAAATTTTGAAATATTGCATATTTTGAAACGATTGTTTCAAAGCGCATAGGCGCAGACAATGACAACTGCAATAAAACTTGCAGTATTTTGCGCCAAGTGTTATAATGATTTTATGAAGATTGAAGACATTATGCAAACCGAAAAACCAAGGCTTCTTTTGCAAGTCTGTTGTGCTCCGTGCTTTACGGGCTCAATTGATTATTTGACGGAACATTTTGACGTCACTGCTTTCTTTTACAATCCAAACATTCAACCAAAACAAGAGTTTAACCTGCGACTTGATGCACTTAAACAATTGATTGTGCAATATCCATCAGTGAAACTTGTTGTGCCAGACCAAGATGAAAATGAGTATTTGGACTTTGTCAAAGGGCTTGAAAAGGAAAAAGAAGGTGGCACACGTTGCACTGCTTGCTTTGACTTGCGCCTTGGAAAGACTGCCGAATATATGAAAGAACATATTGACCAATATGACTACTTTGCAACCACACTGACAGTGAGCCCGCACAAGAATGCAAAACTCATAAATGAGATTGGCAACAAACTGGCAGAAAAGTACAATGTGCAATATCTGGAAAGCGATTTCAAAAAGAAAGACGGATTTCTCCGTTCAATCAAAAAAAGCAAGGAACTGAATCTCTATCGCCAAGACTACTGTGGCTGCTCATTTAGCAACTGGCATAAATAAAAAGCACC
>JAZRGC010000015.1:0-1695 GCA_045643985.1 Clostridia bacterium | reverse complement strand
GAAATCTATTTCACATCAGGTGGCACAGAGGCAGACAACTGGGCAATCAAAGGCACAGCATTTGCCTTGAAAGACAAGGGAAATCACATCATCACAACCAAAATTGAGCACTCTGCAATCTATTCAACTTGCAAGCAACTTGAAAAGTTTGGTTTTGAAGTGACTTATCTTGATGTTGACAGTGATGGATTTGTGTCAGTGGACACTCTTGAAAGTGCAATCAAAGACACCACAATCTTGGTGAGCATAATGTATGCCAACAACGAAGTCGGCACAATCGAACCTATCAAGGAACTTGCAGAAGTGGCACACAAGCACAAAGTGCTTTTCCACACCGATGCAGTGCAAGCAACAGGTGCAGTAAGATGTGATGTAAAAGATTTGGGCGTTGATATGTTGTCATTCTCAGGTCACAAATTCTACGGACCCAAGGGCATTGGTGGGCTTTATATTCGCAGTGGTATCAAGATTGAAAAACTCATCATTGGTGGCGAGCAGGAACGTACAAATCGTGGTGGCACAACCAACGTGCCTGCAATCGTAGGCATGGCAAAAGCGCTTGAAATCGCCATGGAAAATCTTGACAATAACAATGAGTATGTTTCATCATTGAGAAATCGCTTTGTGGAAAAAGTCTGTGACCAAGTTGATGAAATCTTCTTCAACGGACCAAAGAAAAAGGACTTTGACAAACGACTTCCAAACAATGCAAGTTTCTCATTCCGTTATATCGAAGGGGAAAGCATTTTGTACTCACTTGATCTTGCAGGTGTATGTGCATCATCAGGCTCAGCATGCTCATCGGGCAGTCTTGAACCAAGCAGAACACTCCTTGCAATCGGTGTCCCTGTTGGCACTGCACACGGCACAATTCGCTTCTCATTTGGCAAGCACAACACAGTGGAACAAGTGGACTATGCAGTTGAACAACTTGTGTCAATCGTCAAAAGATTGAGAGCAATGTCACCATTGTATCATCCAACCACAACAACAATCAAAACAGTAAAATAGTTACGGAGATAAATATGTACAACGAAAAAGTTATGCAAGCATTTCAAAATCCTCAAAACGTTGGGGAAGTTGAAAACTATAATGCAATTGGCACAGTCGGCAATGAAAATTGCGGAGATATAATGCAAATCACAATGCTCATTGAAGATGGCATCATCAAGGACGCAAAATTCAAAACTTTCGGTTGTGCAGCAGCAGTTGCATCATCATCAACAGCAACAGCAATGATCATCGGCAAGACAATTGACGAAGCATTGAAGATCAAAAACTCAGACGTCATTGAAACTCTTGAAGGACTTCCTCCTCAAAAGATTCACTGCTCAGTCCTTGCAGAAGAAGCAATCAAACTTGCAATCGAAGACTATTATTCAAAGCAAGGAAAGTAATCAAACAAACATCCAATGAAGTGGAGCACAAACGAAAATGTGCTCCATTTTTTTTTGCAAAAAAAGAATAATATACCAACAAAAAACACACTTGGCAAATCAAGTGTGTTTTTTCACAACATAGGTTTTATTATGCAAATTTTGGTGTTTTAAGCGCTTATGCAGACGTTTTGCTGTTCATCAAGTAGTTGTAGATGGTTGTTGCAATCACAGTTGCGCCATCGGTGTTTGGGTGCACCAAATCATCCACAAACAATGCAGGATTATTTTTGGTGGCAATGTTGATGTCAACAAGTTC
>JAZRGC010000014.1:0-6793 GCA_045643985.1 Clostridia bacterium | reverse complement strand
TCATAGGTTGCAACTTCTGCACTTTCACAAGTTGCAGGCACTCTGCCTGTTTCAATGTGATTGTGGTTTTCTGTCAAATCAATTCCACAGCCATTTTCACACACTTTGATGTGGTTTTCTTCATTGTCTGTCCATTCATTTGGATATGAGTGTCCAAGTGCGCCAATTTCTTCTTGCGCAACAAGAATTTCACCACACACCGAACAACTCTCGCCTGTGGTCAAACCGGGCATAGTGCATGTGGGAGCAAGGGCACTGCCAATCACTTGAGGAGTATGGCCTGTTGCAGGCACAACTGTTTGAGCGACAATCACTTCATTGCAGACCGAACAATGCTTGCCTTCAGTGAGTCCTGCTTCAGTACAAGTTGCTGAAACTGCCTTGTCCACAATCTCAATATGTTGACAAGGTTTATTCCCATTTCTGTCAATGCCAACAACACACAGTGTAGTAACAATCACTGTAATCAACACAACAGCCACCACAATAGAAATTATCGCCTTTTTGCGCACTAATTCCTTTGATAATTCTTCACTGCGAAGTTGTTCTTCACTTTTGTTTTTGTTTTCTTCTTCTCTTTTGTTCTTCATCCTGTTTTCCTACGATTTTATTTCAGTAAATCATCGTGTTAAAAAAACTAGCCTGATACATAATTAAGTAATTTGTTAAATTGTATTCTTATTTACAACATTTTGCAAGAAATATTGAACACAATTTCAACTTTGATGAAAAAAATACATAAAATCCTTGACACTCTGTGTCATTATGGAAGAAATTTCAAAATATAAGGAACGGACATTGCTCCGTTCTTTTTTTGTTTAAGAACACTTTTCATTTTATGTCGAAAAAAATTTGTCGAATGCTTGACATTGTATGTTCATTATATATATAATGCTATCATTAAAATGTTTAGTTTTGCTAAACTTTTGACTTAAAATTGCGAAACATCATAAACTTCTCGTAATTTTTGCCTAAACTGACAGGAAAGTTTATAAATACTAAACGAAAAGGATAGTTATGGAACTGGGAATCAAAATCAAACGATTGCGCTTGCAGAATAATTTGACTCAGGAAGAATTGGCCGATCGTTGCGAATTGTCCAAGGGATATATTTCGCAATTGGAAAACGAACTCACTTCCCCTTCAATTCAAACTCTTGAAGACATTCTCAACGCACTTGGAACAAATTTTGCAGATTTCTTCCGTGATGAGAAGGAAGAAAAGATTGTGTTCACCGATGCAGACTTCATTGAAAAGATTGCAGACGGACACAAAATTGAGTGGCTTGTGCCCAATGCTCAAAAAAATGAGATGGAGCCCATCCGTGTGACCATTGATCCACACACCACACTCAGTGAGGATATGCCCCACGAAGGAGAGGAATTTGGATATGTCCTTAGTGGCAGAATTCATCTTCACATTGGCGCAAACTCACAGACAGTGAAAAAGGGCGAGGCCTTCTACTTCTCTGCAAACAAGATGCACAAGATTGAAAACAGAACTGCCGAGAAAGCAGTGATACTCTGGGTTGCATCACCCCCTACTTTTTAAAATAATACATTTGACAAATATTTGAGGTAAAACATGACAGCAAACACTGACACCATTATCCAAATCAAAAACGTAACAAAGGCATACGGCAACAAGGAAGCCGTCAAGAATGCAAGTTTGGTCATCAAACGTGGCGAGTTTGTCACTTTGCTTGGACCTTCTGGCTGTGGCAAAACCACCACTCTCCGTATGATAGCAGGCTTTGAAATGCCCACAAGTGGACACATCATCTTCAATGGCGAAGACATCACCAACACTCCCCCACATCTTCGCAAAGTCAACACCGTGTTCCAAAAGTATGCATTGTTCCCCCATCTCAACGTTTTCAACAACGTTGCATTTGGTCTTAAACTGAAAGTCATCCCCAACGGAACAAAGGTCAACAAGAAAGGCGAAACTGTGGAACTTTTCCGCAAATATACAAAGGCAGAAATCAAAGAGAAAGTTGACAATGCATTGAAAATGGTTGACCTTGAAGACTATGGTCACAGAAACGTTTCTTCTCTCTCTGGTGGTCAACAACAAAGAGTTGCAATTGCACGTGCTCTTGTCAATGAGCCCGAAGTTCTTCTCCTTGACGAACCACTTGGCGCACTTGACCTTAAAATGCGCAAGGACATGCAACTTGAACTGATGAACATGCACGAAAAACTTGGCATCACATTCATCTACGTCACCCACGACCAAGAAGAAGCACTGACAATGTCAGACAAAATTGTCATCATGCGCAATGGTGTCATCCAACAAATTGCATCACCCGAAAAAATCTATGATGAGCCTGCCAACGCATTCGTTGCAGACTTCATTGGCGAAAGCACAATCCTTTCCGGCGTTATGCTTGAGGACTTCAAAGTTGAGTTCTGCGACACAGTGTTTGAGTGTGTTGACAAGGGCTTCAAAAAGAATGAACCCATTGACGTAATCATCCGTCCCGAAGACCTTAAAATTCGCAAACCCGATGATAACAAGACCATTTTGACTGCTGAAGTCCTTTCTTGTGTATTTAAGGGCGATCACTATCAAGTGACAGTCCTTGCTGGTGGCAACGAACTTATTGCCCACGACACAGCATCATATGAGGTTGGCGAAACAGTTGGACTTTATATCAAACCCTTTGATCTTCACATTATGCGCAAGGCACGTATCATCAATGAAATTGAAACAACAATGGCTGATGAAAACCTTGTCAACATTGCAGATGGTCAATTTGAATGTGAGTGCTCACTTCCTGCCGGCACACCTGTCAAAGTGTCTGTTGACTTTGATGACGTTGAAATCACAGACGATGAAGAAGACGGCACAATTGGCGCAACTGTTGTCAGCAGCATTTACAAAGGCAGTTACTATCAATGTATCGTGCGCACAGACGACTACTATGATTTCTTTGTTGACACCGATGACGATTGGCTCAAAGGCGACAGAGTTGGCATAAAGATTGCAAAGGACAAGATTATCATTGAAGAACGTAACGTGGTGGATGACGAAGAAGTCATCGAAATCCCCGAAGTTGTCATTGACGAAGTTGATCCTGAACTTTCAAAGCAACTTGCAGAAGAAATCAAGACAGAAGCAATCGAACAAGCCATAGAAGAAGATGCAACAGTCATCTACAATGGCGAAATCATTGAAACTCCCGACAAGGAGGAAATCGCAGAGTGAAACAATTCCTCAAAAAATTCCGTATGACAAAAAGGGTGTTCAGTTATCCTTACATACTGTTTATGCTCATTTTTGTCGTTGTGCCGTTGGTGATGATATTCGCCTACGCCTTTATGGACAACGACCACAGTTTCACTTTTGAGAACTTCAAGATTTTCTTCACTTCTCAAAGTTCACTGTATGTCCTGGGCAACTCCTTGTTTGTAGGCATTGTCACAACTGCAATATGTTTGCTTCTTGGCTATCCTGTTGCATACATACTTTCAAAGAGCAAAAACGGTGGCAAGGTTATGGTGCTGTTGTTTGTCCTGCCTATGTGGGTCAACTTCCTCATTAGAACACTTGCAACCAAAGCAATCTTCCTTGCAATGGGTGTTGAACTTGGCATGGGCACAGTGTTGTTCGGCATGGTGTACAACTATCTCCCCTTCATGATTCTCCCCTTGCACACAGCAATCTGCTCAATCGACAAAAGTTATATCGAAGCAGCCAAAGACTTGGGCGCAGACGGAAGCACTGTTTTCCTCAAAACAATCCTTCCCCTTTCAAAGAGTGGCATAATGTCAGGCATCACAATGGTGTTTATCCCCACCATCTCAACCTTTGCCATCTCACAACTGCTCTCAAACGGCAAAATCTTCCTGTTTGGTGACTCAATCGAACTAAAATTCTCACAAGATATGTACGGCGTGGGCGCAGTTATGTCCCTTGTTATGCTGGTATTTGTCCTTGTGTCAAGCCTGTTGATGAATCACTACAACAAGGACAACACAAATATGGGGAGGTCATTATGGTAAAGAAATTGTTGGAAAAAGGTTATCTTGCTATAATCCTTTGCATGCTCTATGCTCCCATATTGTTCATCATCGTCTATTCCTTCTCAGGTACATCCAACTTCAACTTTGAAAACGGATTCACCTTTGACAGTTATGTGGCAATCTTCACATCAGACAAAGCACCTGCACTTTGGGAAGCAGTTGGCAACACCTTCCTCATTGCAATCGTGTCATCAGTCTGCGCAACCATAATGGGAACTTTTGCTTCAATCGGCATCTTTGCTCTCAACAAAAAAGTTAGACGTACAGTTGAAGCAGTCAACCAATTCCCTATTATCAACAGCGAAATCGTCATGGCAGTTTCATTTATGATATTCTTTGTCACTTGCCGTTTTGCAGAGGGATATACTCGTCTTATCATTGCACACATCGCATTCTGCACACCTTACGTAGTGCTCTCAGTGCTTCCAAAACTTGAAAGCCTTGACCCCAACGTATATGAAGCAGCCCTTGACCTTGGTGCAAACCCATTCAAAGCAATGATGAAAGTCATCTTGCCCATCATCTCCCCTGCAATCCTTTCAGGCTTTGTGATGGCATTTACAATCTCACTTGACGACTTCATCATCACACAAATCAACAAAGGCGCAGCCACAGGCATTGACACCTTGTCCACCTATATCTATTCGGATGCACGTGTGCAAGGTCTTGAACCCTTCTGGTATGCAATATTCTCAATCATCTTTGTGGCAGTCCTTGCAATCATTCTCGTGAGCAACCTTATCCGTCAAAGAAAAGAAAAAAGGGAGGCAATTAAAAATGAATTCTAAACGACTTATCTCTCTTGTTTCAATCTTGCTTATTTTGGTTATGACACTTGCGCTGCTCCTTGTGGGATGCGACAATGATGTTGTAGGCACATCAAGTGGCACAGAAACCCTTGTTGTGTACAACTGGGAAGACTATATTGACGAAAGCGAAGAAACAAGCCGTATTGATGCCTTTGTGGAATACTACAAGGCAGTCACAGGCAAAGATATTGAAGTGGTCTATTCCACCTTTGACACCAACGAAACAATGATGACAAAGGTTTTGAACGATGACGCCAACTCAGTTGACCTTATCTGCCCCAGCGAATATGCCATCCAAAAACTTATGGCAAACGGCAGACTTGCTTCAATCACCGATCTCATTGAAGAATACAAGGACACACTGCCCTTCAACAACATTCATCTTGGCACATCATACAACTCTGACCCCACATTTGTGAGCGCAATCGAAAGAGAATTCTCCGGCATTTCAACAGGAGATGGCACAGGCGATATGGCAGACTATATGGTGCCTTATATGATGGGAACTCTCGGCATACTTTACAACGTACAATACGTCACAGAAAAGGACCTTGAAGCAGGCTGGGGTATGCTCTGGAATGCATCAGGCAGTGAAGACCTTGAAAATATGATTCTCGTCAAGGACTCTGTCCGTGACACATATGTTGCAGCAGTGATGTATATGCGCGAATATGGCCTTCTCCCTGAAGGATATGAAGATATGCCCATTGCAAGGCTCATCAACTGCACAGACGATCCTATGCTCGATGCAGCAATGGACGTGCTCACTGCACAAAGAGAACACATCTCCGGCTACGAAGTTGACTTCGGCAAGGATGATATGCTCAACGAAATCGTTTACGTTGACCTTGCATGGTCTGGCGATGCTCTCTGGGCAATCGAAGAAAGTTACGATGAGGACAACGTCTATCACAATCCTCGCACAGGGGAAGACGACTATGAATACACTCTCGACTACTACGTCCCCACCGATGCTGACGGCAATGCAACAGGCAATATTTGGTTTGACGGTTGGGTCATCCCCAAGCAAGCACCCAACAAGCCCGCTGCACTTATGTTCATCGACTTTATGAATATGCCCGAAAATGCAATCTACAACAGCATCTACATCGGCTATACATCTGCAGTGGCTCGTGAAAAAATGATGTTCACACAAGTCGGCGCAGGCAATGGCAACTTTGACCTTGTTGACGGCGAATACGTTTATGCAGAAGGTGGCGCATATGCAATCAACGAAGATGTTTATTCTGCCCTTGTTGACAGCGAATATGCTCTTTCAGTTGAAGACAACGATGGCGAATATGATCTCAGTTTCTTTGAAGACGATCGACGCTACCCAGCCGAAACATCTCAACTTGGTGTCATGCGCGACTTTGGCGATAGACAAAAGAATGCAATCACCATGTGGGAAAATGCAAAGACAGGCATTGACGTGCCTTGGGTGCTCATCTGGTGCACAATCATCATAGTTGGTCTTGTGGGAATATTCTTTGCCTACTACTTCATCAAAGACGCCCTCAGACGCAGACCAAAAAAAGTCCAAATCACAGAAGAATAAAAGGTTTATCTCGCCAAATCGTCAAGATAAACCCCAAATTCTAAAAACAAAACTATTAATTCAACAAACAAAAAGCGCACTCAACCGAGTGCGCTTTCTCTTTGCTTTTTCTATTTCAAATTGGTTACCACCACTTCCAATGGTTTTTTATTCTCTGTCAAAATAACTTCAAGAAACGAAACAATTTCTTGCAAAGACACTATTAATTGCTTGTATATTTTACTATTTTTAGAAAGACCGATATTAAGTGGTCTATCTTCAACCAAACTATACACTATTTGTGAGTTCCCTATCGAATTTAATCGCACTATTAGTTTGAGTTCATTGCTTGTTTCATGACTAACAGTTTTAAACGATGACGTAGAAAGTATTGTTCTTTTTCCAAACAACCCACCACC
>JAZRGC010000013.1:0-2502 GCA_045643985.1 Clostridia bacterium | reverse complement strand
ACACGTTGTGTCGTTGTGCTTAATTTACCGTTAGATGTTTTGCAATTCGTCCGTTTGAGCAAAAGTCTTGACTCGCTTCACTGACCTTTCGGCTTCTTCTCTTGTGGGATAAGATTCGCCTTCATAGACATTGATGTTTCGTGTCAGCACGTAATGGAATGAGCCATTTTCTTCTACGATTTCAAAAGTGCCTGCAATGACGTGCTTTTTGAAACGATTGACACCGTCAATGCAGAATTGCTCTGTTCTATAATTGTGGCTTGCAAAGAGTGTTGTGTTGTCCTTTGCATAGAGTGTGAAGAAATACTCGCCACTTGCATTGTGCTCTATGACATATTGACCATAGAAATTTGACATTGCAGTAGGTTTGACATCCCTTCTCTTTTCCTTTGGTTTTTCTGTCAAAGGTGCGCCTTGTGCTTTGACCTTTTTGATGATTTTTTCTGCAGGGGGCAAGTACATCCTTTGGACTTCGATGGGTGCTTTGCCTTCATAATAGCAGTCGTCTTGTGGGTCAAAGTAATATCCTTCCCAATCCCCTGCATAGTTTGTCCAACTGCCTTGACGTTTCTCAATGGGAACTATGTTGCAAGGAATGGGGTTTTCTTCGTTGGGAATATAATTGGGCACTTCTTCAACAGGCAATGCATAAAAGAGTGGACCTTTTTCTTCAACAGGCAGTGCCTGCAAAATTTTGCCTTGGGTAGGGATGATTTTTTCACCCTGTTTGTCTGCTTTCTTAGGTGCTGAAATCAGTGTACATTCGAGATAATCATTGACACCGTCATCAGTGATGACCTCTGCTTCAATAAACAAGTCTTTTTGTTCAGCGTTTTTCTTTTTCATATTGAATGTTCCTTTTGAAAAGTATATTCATTTGTTAAGTAATATAAATACTATTTTTTATTTTAACACATTAACAATATATTTTCAATACCCTTTTTTCAATTTAGATTTTTCGTGATTACACAAGACAAAGCACGACAATCGCAACAAAACTTGCAACCCAAAGTGACACCGTTGCGATCTTTGCTTTGCGACCTGTGAATATGTATTTTGATGATAACACTGCTCCTATAACCCAAGCGACAATGAAGAATGGACTCAATGAAACCATCAAGTTTGACCATGGCAAACTGCCGACAAATTCTGTCCATTTAAGCAGTGGCAAAAGAAGATATTGCATAATTTGCACACCACCCCAAAATGTTGTTATTTGACAAAACAGGGTGATTATGATGAGAAATATGAAGATAAACATCACATACGGCAACATTATGATGTTTGACACCATAAACAAAATGGGCACTGACTTGAAGA
The DNA here is from genome assembly GCA_045643985.1 of Clostridia bacterium. Taxonomy (GTDB): domain Bacteria; phylum Bacillota; class Clostridia; order Christensenellales; family CAG-917; genus RGIG4097. The sequence continues at coordinate 1,182 of JAZRGC010000013.1, read as the reverse complement.
AATAACCTATAAATGGAAAGGTGAACAATGTTGCAGACATACTGACGGATGCCGACTCTGTTATGCCACGTATTGCCTTGGTTGCGCTCTTGTCTAGGAATGCAACTGCTTTGTTGTCGTGCTTGTTGGATTTGCCAAGACCTACCCTTTCTATCAACTTGTTTCCCCACTCGCTGAATGTGTTGTAGTAGGTGAATATGCCAAGGACTGAGAATACACTAAGCAAGAAACCAACGTCCATTATACTTTGTGGGCGCAGGAGCAATATCACAATTGATGCAATGGACAATGAGTTGAGTTTGTCATATTTATAGCCCATAATTGATCCAAAGTTGAGCACCATTGTCATGACAAATGCTCGTATGGATGAAACCGTAAATCCACAAAGCATAACATAAACAAAGGTCAACACCCCTGCAATTGACAAGGATATGATAGGCTTCACTTTTGTCTTTTTCAACAGTGCCAAAAGAGCGCTTGCAAGGGCTGTTACGTGCAGACCACTGACTGCCAAAACGTGGGCAAGTCCACTTGATTTTATGCCATTGTATAGGTCGTCATCAATGCCAAACTTGTCGCCCAATATCAGTGCCTGACATATCATTGCACTGTCTTCATCCATATTTTCATAGAACATTTGTTTTATGCTCAGTTGGATGTTCAACGGAAAGGACGGCTTTCCATCGGCAACCTTGTAGGCATAGTCTGCCCAAATTGCATAGTAACTTGATTTGTTGATTGACACGGCATAATAACTGTCAAACCAATTGTGCTCGTTGAAGGTTATTTTGCCATAAATATTTACAATATCACCAGGACGATAGTCGGGTGCATCATCGGTGTAAACTCGCACATATGCCCTGCCGTCAAGGTCATATCCGTCAAGAACTAGGTCTTTTACATAAAAGTAGGTTTTGCCGTCTTCGACGACGATTTCACTGTCCACTGTGCCTTGGACAATGGCAGTTTGATCAACAATACTTCTGCTGTCATACACGTCATTTGCGCCACACATTGCAACAAGTCCAACAAGAAAACTCACTGCCATATAGCCAAATCTTCGAGTTTTTGCAAAAGAAAACAGCCCTATCACTGCAATGAGTGACAAGACTGCCGGTATAAGACGATACAATTTGTTGAAAGGATACAAAACTTCGCCAATCAGCAAGCCCATTGCAAGAA
>JAZRGC010000012.1:0-2867 GCA_045643985.1 Clostridia bacterium | reverse complement strand
GATGGCTTCTTTTGCTTCATCGCCAGTAAGATTGCCAATGGAGTTGTCCGCAAGATATTTCAGTTTCAACTCGTTGGGAGTGCCTTCAAGTCCACTTGTATATCCAGGGGATACGACAGGGTCTGCAAGTTCCCAAATTTTGCCAACGGGATCTTTGAATGCGCCATCTCCATAGACCATAACTTCGATGTGTTTGCCTGTGCGATTTTTCAGTTCTGCTTGGATTTCATATGCCAATTTTTCGCAATCACGTGGGAACAGTTTGACACTGTTGTCTGTTGCAAGGTTTGAGCCCAAAATGCCATATTGACTGTTGTAGCCACTGCCGTCAACTGACACATTCAAAATGTCGACAAGGGTGAGCACAGTTTTTGCGCCGGCTTCTTTCAATAAACGTTTCGTGCGCATACGTGTGTGTATGTCTGCAGTGATGACTGTGTCGGTGTATTTCAAAATTTCATGTGGTCTGTTGGCAAGGATAATTTCTGTGTTTTCGCCACCCATTTGCTTGTATAATGCAACATAGTCAATGCCTGTGAATGGGTGTTTGAGTTCGCCAAATTTTTCGTAGATTTCCTTTTCAAAAAACACATCACAATATGGGTTTACACCAAGGTCGTCAAGAGTGTCAAGGCTCATGAGATGATTGCCCACTTCATCGCTTGGATATGAGAGCATAATGATCAATTTATCCACGCCTTTTGCAATGCCTTTCAAGAGCAATGAAAAACGATTTCTTGATAGTATAGGAAAGATAAGTCCAACAGTGCCGCCACCTGTTTTTTTGCGCACGTCTGTTGCAATATGGTCAACGGTTGCATAGTTGCCTTGAGCCCTGCCTACAACGGCTTCTGTCAGTGCAAAAATATCCTTGTTCTGGATTTTGAAGCCTGTTTCGGTGTCGCCGGCTGCTTGAAGCAGACTGTCAACGGCTATATTTACCAAATTGTCACCAGTTTTGATGATTGGTGCTTTGATTCCTCTTGAAATTGTGCCCAGTGTGCTTGACATATTTCCTCCAATAAAAAGGTAAAACCTTTTTGTTTTATTTCAAGTTTGATTATAACACCAAATATTCCACCTGTAAAGAGTGTTTTTGAAAGGATGAAACATTGACAACACTTTTTTCAAGGACTATAATATTTTTGAGAACATTATGCCGTTTTAGATGGCGAAAGGAGTTTGAATGGGACAAACCTTCAAGATTGCAAGAGTTGGGCTTCATCACTTTGAAGAACCTTGTATTTCTGGAGAAAAAGGCAGTGGCACAATCTTTTTCAGTGGTTGCACAATGCGCTGTCTGTTTTGTCAAAACCATCAAATTTCCCACGGTGGAGTTGGCAGAGAAATAACTCCTGACCAACTTATCAAATGTATGAAGTATCTTGAGGGGATAGGTGCAGAAAACATCAATCTCGTCACACCACCTGCCAACATCAATTTGCTTGTTGAAACACTGAAAGAAGTCAAAAAGGACCTGTCAATCCCAATAGTTTGGAATTCAAATGGATATGAAACAGTAAAGAACCTTGCAAAACTCCAAGGACTTGTTGACATTTACCTGCCGGACTTCAAATATAGTGACAACAATTTGGGCAAGGAGTTTTCAGGCGTACCCAATTATTTTGACGTGGCTGAGAAAGCAATTGCCGAAATGCGCCGTCAGCAACCCCACGATGTCTTTGACGACAACGGAATGATGAAAAAGGGCGTGATTGTACGCCATTTGGTATTGCCTTCGTGTACCGAGAACACGAAAGGTGTATTCAAGTCAATTGCACAAATCGACAAAAATATGTGTGTAAGTGTCATGGGACAGTATTTTCCCACTGAAAATGTGCAAAATCACCCTATTTTATCAAGAAAACTTATCGTGTTAGAATACGAATCGGCGACTGATGCATTTTTTGAGGCAGGACTCAGCAACGGCTTTGCCCAAGACCTTGATTCTGCAACAGAGGAGTATGTGCCCGACTTCAACCTTGATTTGTTGAAAGAAATTCTTGATTAATTGCATTCAAGGGCTTGCATATCGGCATATCCTGTGCTAAATTATTTATAACAATAATACGGAGAAAAGAAATGACACGTTTTGACTGCAAATTGAAGCCTTCAATTCATATGGCTACAATAGTGGCAGGTGTCTTATTCCTTTTCAACATTCATTGATTCGTTTCCATTTGGTGACGAATTTTTTTATAATACGGAAAATAAACTGGGGCAATGCCCAAAAAAGGTGAAATATGAAAGAATACAGCAACGTGACAATTTTTGATCACCCACTCATCAGACACAAGGTTGCCATCCTTCGTGATGAAAGAACAAGCACCAAGGAATTTAGAGAACTTGTGGAAGAAATCACAACTCTTATGGTTTATGAAGCATTGAAAGACGTGCCCACCAAAACCGTTGTTGTCAAAACTCCCCTTGAAACAGTGGAGCAAACAATGGTTGCAGACAATGCAGTGTCCATCGTGCCTATTTTGAGAGCAGGGCTTGGCATGGTCAATGGTGTCCACACACTTTTCCCTCTTGCAAGAGTTGGTCACATCGGTATGTATAGAAATGAAGAAACTCTTGAACCTTGTGAATACTATTGCAAGTTGCCCGAAGGCATTGAAAAGAGCATAGCAATCCTTCTTGATCCTATGCTTGCAACAGGTGGCAGTGCCGTTGCAGCAATTGATGCCTTGAAGGCACGTGGATGCAAAGACATTCGCCTTATGAACATAATCGGCACACCCATTGGTGTCGAAACCGTTGCAAAAGCACACCCCGACGTACAAATTTATGTTTCCACCCTTGACCGACAACCCAACGAAGTAGGCTACATCCTTCCGGGGTTGGGGGATGCAGGGGATAGGTTG
>JAZRGC010000011.1:0-7253 GCA_045643985.1 Clostridia bacterium | reverse complement strand
TCACATACAACTTTGTTGCAGGCACATCATGGAGTTCATTCTGCGACCCTGCAGGCAAGGCAGTCTATCGTAGTGCAAAGGGACAATTTGACGAAACAGCAACAGTTGTTGCACAAAACGTCCAAATCTCAGGTGTTGACTCAACAACCGACACAGCACCCAATGCAAACGAACCTTACTACTATGTTGTTCTCACATCAAAGAATGGTGTTGTCACATACGTAAGCGCACCTCTCATTGATTACAACACAGCATTCAGTGATGTTGCAGTGTCAGTCGAAAATGTTGGTGGCAGAGCAGTCCTCGTTGCAACAGGCAAATTTAAAGTTGCAGGCGATGTGGCACTTGATGTGTACAGCGCAGATGAAAAACTTGGCAGTGTCACAGAAATTATGGGCGAATTTGCCAGCGGTAATGCAGGCGACACATTTAGAGTGACACTCGACTTTACAAACATCATCAAGGCAGCAGGTGCAGGCGTGTGGTTTGACGTCAAACTTGCAACAGGCACAGGCTTGCGCCTTGACGTACCTGCATCAACAGCAAACACAAGCAACGTTGTACAAATTGAAAATACAACAATCGAATTCAAGTCATGGGAAGGCATCCTCAAACTCACATATGCATTCTATGATTTGTCAGTGTCAAGTGTAATCATCGATGAAAGCGATGCAACACGTGGTCCCGTCCTTGTTGTCACAGGTATCGTTGCAAATGGTGTGAGAGAAGTCACACTTCATTACGATGCAGAATATGGCGGAAGAAAACACAACATTGAAATCAACAACATTTCAACCACAGATGGAGAATTCCGCTTTGAGCTCGCACTGAAAGACCTTCCTGTAGAGGATACACCTTGGTGCTGGTTCCACCTCTACGTTTACAAAGGAAATGCAACTGTTCCAAGTTCAAAGATGGATCTTAACAGAGGCCCTGCACTCTCAATTGGACAAGAATTCACATTTGGCTCAACAGATTATATCATCCAAGCATACAATGGTGATGGATCACAACTTGTAATCCAAGCAGTCCCAAAGAACTAATATGGCAACAATTTTTACAACAACACAAAATGAAAAGATGAAAAAGGGCGCAGTTGAATTTACTGCGCCCCATCGCAATCTCAATACAATCACAGTGCGCTCAGACATCAAATTCCACACACACTATGGATTTGGTGGAGCATTTACTGAATCAACATCCCAATGCTTTAACACTCTTGCTGACAACAAAAAGAAAGAGTTTATCAATGCATATTTTGGAGAAGGTGGTTTGAGATATAATCTTGGAAGAATCCCCATTCATTCCTGCGATTTCTCACACGAAATTCACACCTATGTTGATGAAAACGACTACACACTTGACTCATTTGATATGAGTTGGGAGGATGAAGGCAGAATCCCTCTCATCAAGGAATGTGACAAGGTTGCAGGTGGATTGGTGTTTTTCTCAGCACCTTGGTCACCCCCTGCATATATGAAGACAACAGGCGACATTTGTCATGGTGGAAAACTCAAAGACGAATGTAGAACACTTTGGGCAGAATATTACGCAAAGTCACTTTCAGGACTCAAAAATAGAGGTATAAACGTGTCATTTGCGTCAGTTCAAAATGAGCCTGAAGCAATTCAAACTTGGGAATCACGTGAAGTTGATGCCACAGAAGAAGGTCTTGAAATAAGAGATTATCTTGTGCCTGCATTCAAAAAGTATGGTGTTGATGACGTCAAGTTCATCATTTGGGATCACAACCGTGACAGAATGGTTGAAAGAGCCGTTGAAACACTTTCAATTGACGGTGTCACAGATCACGTTTGGGGTCTTGGTTATCACTGGTATTGTTGCAACAAATTTGAAAACATTGGCGCATTTAGACAAATGTTCCCTGACAAGCATGTTTTGCTTACAGAATGCTGTGTTGAAACAGCCCACGATTCCACAACAGGTCTTGCATCAAAAGCAGGCATTTGGGAACATGGCGAAAGATACGGCAAGCAAATCATCAACGACCTTCTTAATGGCTCTGAGGGCTATATTGACTGGAACTTGTTGCTTGATGAAAACGGTGGACCAAACCACGTTGGCAACTTCTGCGAAGCACCCATTATGCTTGATGGCGAAGGTGACATTGTTTACAATCCTTCATATTGGTATATTGGACACTTCTCACGTTTCATTAGAAGTGGCGCAAGAATGATTTTGTGCACTGCAGGCAAAGATGGTATTTTTGCAGTGGCATATGAAAATCCCGATGGTCAAAAAGTTGTGATTGTAATGAACGAAAATGACAGAGATGAATTGTGTCTTTTTGACATTGATGGCAATCACATCAATTTCAATGTAGAAAAACATTCAATTTCAACAATATTAGTATGAACCCACGTCTTAAAAAACTTATAGCATTTGTAGTTGTCATTTCAACCATACTTATTGTTGGTGGTGTGGTTTACACATCACTTCTTGGTGTTGAAAACAGTCAATACACAAAGACAACGGCAACAATTGTCGATTTCGATGTTGTGTCAGTTGGCGAGAAAAATGGTATCGAACAATTTGAAATTAAAAATGTAAGAGTAACATACGAAACACCCGATGGAACAAAAATAAATACGTTGAGTGGTGTTGTAATGAAAAGGTCTTACTATATTGATGAACAAGTTGAAGTGCGCTTCAACAATGCCAATCCTGACATCGTAAAGATAGAGATGATAGATTGGTTTCCTGCAGTGTTCCTGTTGATTTTAGGCGTATTGTACGCCGTTGGTGGAGCAGTTGTTGTTGTGCTCAGAAAACAGGCAGGTTATTACGCCATAGTTGAGCAAAACAATGAGCCTTGTCCCCTTGAAGATGACGATTTTTCAATTGCAGACCAAATTGAAAAGATGGAGCAAGCAGCACTCGGTCAAGTTGACGACACAGTTCAATCTCAAAAGGAATAGGCAAAAGCCATCATAAAAACAAAATGGAGCAAGGATATGGGAAACACCCTTTGTCCTTGCTCTTATTTTATTTTGAAAAGGTGCTTGATTTAGGAGCATAGTAGTGATATAATATTTTCATTGAAATATTTTTAGGAAGTGTAGAACTTTGCGCGTTAAGTGCCGATGGAACGGGGGGTGTCCACGGACGAAAAGCAGAAATGCTTGCGGTGCAATTTTCGCTCCCGCTTCGTCGGATTTGACGCTTCCTGTTTGGAGGTGTTTTTTTGTTTTACAAAGACGCTATCAATTGGATCATAAACATCGAAAGAGCCGGCACAGATTTCGGTTTGGAAAGGGAAAGAGAACTCCTTGACCTTTTGGGTTCGCCCGACAAGGATCTCAAAATAGTCCATATCGCTGGCACAAACGGAAAAGGCTCTGTCACTGCATATATGACTGCAGTGCTTGTTTCTGCTTGCATAAAAGTGGGCACGTTCAATTCGCCATCGGTGTTTGAATACAACGAGAGATTTTTGCTCAACGGTGCACCATTGACAGGTGGACTTGTTGCCAAATATTTTACCATTGTCCGTGACATAATTGAAAAGGAACAAGCAAGAAGAAAGGACAACAATTTGCCACCATTTACACCAACTGCATTTGAAATTGAAACGGCAGTTGCACTCCTTTGCTTCAAGGAAGAAAATTGTGAAGTCGTAGTTCTTGAAACAGGCTTGGGTGGAAGATGGGATGCCACCAATGCAGTTGAAAACAAACTCATTTCAATCATAACACCCATTGACTTTGACCACTGTGATTATCTTGGCAATACACTCAAGGAAATCGCAGGGGAAAAGGCAGATATAATCAAGAAGAATGCAATCACTTGTCCACAAGCCGATGAAGTGATTGATGTTATAAAGGCAAAGGTCAAGGCGCAAAAAGGTGTTCTTACAATCACAGGACAGCCTACACTTATTGCAGAAGACATCGAAGGTCAGTGCTTTGAATATAAGGGCGAAACCTATTATATTGGACTCCTTGGCGAGCATCAACTTGTCAATGCATCACTGGCAATTGAAGGTGTTCTTGCCCTTGTTGACAATGGCTTCAACATCACCACCGACCACTTGAAATATGGCCTTGCCAGTGCAGAGTGGAAAGCACGTTTTGAAATCGTTGGTGAGCACAACAACAGGTTTAAACTCATATTTCCAAGGGGTAAACTGCTTGTTTTGGACGGTGGGCACAATCCACAGGGCGCAGAAGTTCTGGCAAGAAGCATCAAAAGATACTTTTTAGGTATGCGCATTCACATTGTAATGGGAGTGCTTCGTGACAAGGACTACAAGACTATGGTGTCCACCCTTGCACCACTTGCCAACAAGATAAGCACAGTCACACCATCAAGCCCACGTGCATTGTCTGCAGAAGCACTGAAAGAAGAAATCATTGCACAAGGCTTCAAGGCAGAAGCATATGAAATTGTGCCCCTTGCAGTTCAACAAGCACTTGGGGATTTTTATGGTGATATAATTGTTTTGACAGGCTCACTGACACTATTCAAAGATTTGGAGGTTAAACACTTATGAGCAGACGTAAGATTGCAAAGGCAGTGAAGGACTTGCTCATTGCATTGCACGATGATATAGCACTTGCAGAAGACATCGAAAGAGAAGGTCTTGTGGACACTCCAATGCGTGTTGCAAGAATGTATGAGGAAATCCTTGCCGGTTACAAAGACGATGCAGGCAAGCACTTGGCTTGCACCTTTGAAGAAAGTGGCAGTGATGTTGTCATTGAAAAGGACATTGATTTTTCATCCACTTGTGAGCACCATTTGATGCCATTCTTTGGCAAGGTGCACATTGCATATATCCCAAAGGGCAAGGTTGTTGGGCTTTCTAAATTGGCAAGAGTTGTTGACGTGTATGCAAAGCGTCTGCAACTGCAAGAGAGAATGAACAATCAAATTGCCGATGCAATTATGGAGCACCTTTCACCAAAAGGCGTGGCAGTTGTTGTTGAAGGCGAACATACTTGTATGACTGCCCGTGGTGTCAAAAAGGTTGGAAGCAAAACAATCACATATGCAACTCGTGGCAAAATGCCAGAGTATATTCTCAATCAACTCCTTTCAAAATAAACAAACTGACTATGAAATTTATTGTAAAAGACAAAGTGTTTGAAAATGGCACTCACATTATGGGCATACTCAATGCCAATGCTACGTCATTTTTTGGATTTAGCCGAATTGATGGCGATGAAATCTCAAAGGCAGAAAAAATGCTCAAATACGGCGCTGAAATCATTGATATTGGTGGGCAATCCACTGCTCCCGGTGCAGTTAAGGAAAGTGCCCTTGAAGAAGCGTCAAGAGTTCTTCCTGCCCTTGAAAGTTTGCGTGCCGAGTTTCCGGATGCCATTTTGTCCGTTGACACCTTTTACAGTTCAGTTGCAGAAGAAGCACTGTCTTTGGGCGCAGATATGATCAACGATGTCAGTTGCCTTGGGGATAAGTATATGGCAGACGTTGTTGCAAAGTATGGCGCATCAATCTGTGTCATGCACAATAGACGTGGAAGCAAAAACAAGGATATGTGGCTTGACAAAGAGTTGGGGCTCATAAAGGCAACAGACACGCTCATCCGTGCAGGCGTCCAACGTGATAAGATTATTGTGGATGGTGGCATTGGTTTCAATCTCTCACACAATGAGGACAGAGTCTTGCTTGAAAGATATAGTCGTCTTGAAGATTTGGGTTATCCATTGCTTCTTGGCGCATCAAGAAAATCATTCCTTGGTGGCGAAGTTGAGGAAAGATTGACAGCCACACTTGAAACAACCAAACAGGCAGTGAAACAGGGCATATTGTTTGTCCGTGTCCACGACGTAAAAGAAAACAAAATGGTCATTGATTTATACAGTTAATATGGACAAAATTCTCATTGAAAATTATGAAGTTGTTGCCCTTCACGGAGTCAATCCTGAAGAAAAGGTCAACCCCCAACGATTTTTGATCTCTTGCACTATCGAGAGCGACTTTTCGCAGTGCGCAAAAAATGACGATATCAACCAAACAGCCAGTTATTCTGCCGTTTGTAAACTGATAAAGTCCTTTGTTGGTGAAAACTCATTTGATTTGATTGAAACAATCGCATCAGGACTTGCAAAAAAAATTCTTCTTCAATTCCCCATAATCAAGGGTGTGGAAGTGGTTGACAAAAAGCCCGATGCACCTATGAAAGGCAACTTTGATTATGTTGGTGTTTCAACCACTAAAAGATGGCACAAAGTGTATCTTTCATTAGGCTCAAACCTTGGAGATAAGCACAGGTATCTTGACCTTGCCATTGACTGCTTGAAGAATGACGACAATTTTAGAAACATACGTGAGAGCAGTCGCATTGAAACCGCACCCTATGGTGGTGTTGCCGATGAAATGTTTGTCAACAGCGCAGTGGAAGTTGAAACAATCCATGCTCCCTATGAACTCCTTGATGTCATTCATCAAATTGAAGAAAAGGGAGAGAGAGTTCGCAAGGAAAGATGGGGCAATCGCACCCTTGATGTGGACATTCTTTTCTATGATGATTTGATTGTGGATGATGTGAAACTTGCCATACCTCACGTTGATTTGATCAACAGAGATTTTGTGCTTGCACCAATGAAAGAACTCAACGAAAATCTTGTTCATCCACTCTACAAAAAGCGCATAAAAGACTTCTTGTAAATTGAAAATTTGGCGAAAATCCCATTTTTGACTTGGATTTCGGCTATCTAAACCATTTAATATGTATAAAGCGCACTGAAAAAGTGCGTTTTTTTGTGCCAAAATGGGCAAAAAACGAACAAAAAGTGGCAGTAAGGGTAAGTGAAATTTCAAAAACAAATCAAAAAATAATTGAAAAAAATATTTTATTTGCAGTTTTTGTAAGGTTTTTTTGTTGCCAAATTTTTTTATATGTAATATAATAACTGAGGATTTAGAAGATTATTATTGTAACATTATCGCAAATTATCGCAAGAGTACAAAACTCGTTTACAGATTTAGGAAGATAGGAGAAAGAAAAATGAAGGAACACAAAACAAATAGACTTATTGTTTGCTTGATCATTTGTGCACTTATTGCATTTATCCCTTTGACAGGTGTTGTTGCAGATGCAGCAATCAGATCAAACAATGCAACAAGCAACATTGATTCAGTGGTGGACAAACCCATTGACTCAGTAGCCGATGGTAACACAGGTTCAAACATTGACCCTGATGGCAGTGTTGAAAATGTCAAACCTGTTGACTATTTGATTGGCAAAACACTTTCATTTGAAAATG
>JAZRGC010000010.1:0-3880 GCA_045643985.1 Clostridia bacterium | reverse complement strand
TCAGTGCTGTCAAGGCTGTCTGTTGCTTGTGATTCGAGTGATTCTTGTAGTTTCTTTTCACGGAGTTTTGTTGAGTCTTTCATGACAAAGATAATGGGTACGATTGCAAGGATTGCAACGATTGTTGCTGCAAGGAAGATTTCAAATGGTGGTGCAAATGTGGGTGCGCTATCATCGATTTTGTCAAGGTTAAGACACATTGTGATAAGTGGACCGATGAGCATAGGAAGGAGCACTGTAAAGCACATTCTCACCCCTTGGAATCTGCCCTCACTTCCTTTGGGGATATAGTCTTGGAATGTTGACATAAGTGCGCCACCACCACTGAGGAGTGCGCCCATCATAAGAGTGCCTGCAACAATCATAACAGGCACATAGGTGCTTTGTGGCATAAATTGCATAAGGTAGAACACGAGCATACACACAGATGCCACAATGACGATTGGGATGAAGAAGTGCTTTCTGCCCACTTTGTCATATGCCATACTGATGCCTGCCGTAAGACCACCTGCAAGGACGATGATGATTGCAAGGGGAATGATGTAGTCAACGACACCAAGAGTGTTTTGGATGAAGCTGATGAGATATGTGAAGAAGGTTTGTTGTGCGATGCCAAGCAAGCAACTTGCAGTGAGAGTGACGTACAACATTTTGTTTTCTTTCATCACTGATGGACGGAATCCATAGAAAGTTTCCTTCAAGTAGTTGGGGTTTGTATTTTTGGGGATGTCGGGTTTGTCCTTCATAACAAAGATTGCAATGACACCTGCCACAATAGGCAATATGCCAAGGATGATGAAGAAAAGCACTGTATTGCCTGCGTCATAAGTGAGCATTGCAATGACAAAAACAAGGACAAATGCCACAATTGAGAATATTGACATAAGTCCGTTGACCTTGCCACGATTGGTGCTGTCTGTCACGTCTGTCACCCAAGTGTTGAATGCTGCATCGTTGGCAGTTGAGCCAAAGAGAGTCATAATGCAGTCGAATATGACAAGGAGTGCGCCAACAATGCCAACAGTTTTTGTAGTGGGATTGACAGGTATTGCTGCAAAGAGCATAATTGTCACACCCCAGGCAATATAGCCGTATGCAATGAAAGGCTTGCGTTTGCCAACTTTGTCAATTAATCCACCGGCAAAAATGGTTGTTGCAGTTGCAACGATTGCACTGAGCCACACCATCAATGTGCTGACGATTGTGCTTGCATTATTGCTGATGCCTTCAAAAATGTCTTGTGCAAATTTTGCAAAGTACATATTTTCAACTGACCAAGCTATTTGACCAATGAGACCAAAAAGAATTGCACTGAGCCAAATTTTGCCACCAAGTTTTGTTGATTTGACACTTTGTGTTTGTGATTTATCCATAGTATTCTCCAAAAGTGTTGTCAATTTATTTTAACATATCAATAGATTATGTCAATAGGCAGTCAAAATAAAAAACCACCAATAAGGTGGTTTTCTTTGTTGAATTAAGCCTTTGCTTACTTTCCTATGATTGACTGTATAACATATCCTGCAATCATAAGCCCTGCAATTGCAGGTGGATATGATAGGCTTCCGGGGATATGCCTTCCGTTTTCCACAATAGGATTCAAAGGCACAACAGGGTTTTCCTTTGAGAATAGAACGGGAAGGGAATCAATATGGCGATTTTTCAATTCCTTGCGCATAACCTTTGCAAGGGGGCATACTGACGTCTTTTTAATGTCGGCAATCTCAAAGTTGAATCCAAGTTTGTTGCCTGTGCCCATAGAACTGATTATCTTCACTCCTGCTTTTTTTCCACGGACAATAAGTTCCAGTTTGGCAGAAACAGTGTCAATTGCATCAATGATAAAATCATATCCATCAAGGGGCAGGCTGTCTGCATTCTCAGGCAAATAGAACATATCGTATGTTTCAACCTTGCAGTTTGGATTGATTGACAAAATGCGCTCCTTGCATACGTCAACCTTCTTTCTTCCAATAGTGTCAGTGGTTGCAAGAATTTGTCTGTTGAGATTTGATGGATGAATGCAGTCATTGTCAAGGATTGATATGATTCCAACTCCTGCACGAGCAAGGGCTTCAACTGCATATCCACCAACGCCACCAACGCCACAAACAAGTACGTGTGCCTTGTTGAGAGTGGAAAGGGCATCTGTGCCAATGAGTATTTCAGTGCGTGAAAAATCTGTTGTCATAGTCAATAAGGTTTTTAAGAAAACTTGCGACAGGTCATCCCATCGCAAGTTTGTTTACAGGTTGATTTGATTATTCTGCTTCAGTTGCTTCGGGTGTATGTTCTTTGCAACAGCCACAAGTGCAATGTTCTTCATCTTCGTGTTTGTGTTCATCACATCCACAATGACATTCTTCGCCTTCGCTGTGGCAATCACAATCACATTCGCCGTCTTCGCAGTCGCAATGACATTCACAGCCACAATCGCAAGTGCAAGGAGTTTCTTCTTCGATGCCGTCACGCTTTCTGATTTCTGCACAAATACGTTCGTATTCAACTTCGTCAATCTTGTACTTCTTCATGTAGAGAATGAATGCGCCTGTAAGGAAAATGACGGGAAGGACACCCATGCAGACCATAACCCACACTGATGCATTGGGGTCTGCGCCTGCAAGAGCACTTGAAATTTGTTCCTTCATAACTTCTTCGGTGATAAGTCCGTTTGCTTGATCAACGGTTGCCTTTGAAATAAGTTCACTGATTGCAGTATATCCAATTGCAAGAAGGATGATTGTTTCAATGAGTTTGACAACTGATGAGCCCATCTTTGCCATGAAAGGACGGACTGAGAAGATAAAACCTTCATCACGTGAGCCTGTTTTGAGGTCATTGTATTCGATGGTGTTTGTCATTGAAATTGTAAGCACTTGATAGAACAATGCTTGACCAAATGAAGCAATAGCACCAAAGATTGCAATGCCCACAAAGAGCAATGTTTCTGAAAGGTTGAGGTTGAGAAGGTTTCTTATGATTTCAATTTCTTTTCCACCTGAAAGGTCAAGTGAGTTGGTTGCAAGTGCGATGATGAGCATGATTGCATAGCCACCACAAATTGCGCCAAAGCATATCTTCATAAGTTGCTTTCTTGTAAGTTTCTTTGAAAGGATGGGGTAGAGCACAACGATTGCCATAGAAATACCTGTCAGTGCTGTAAACACTGTGACGAGCATTCCGTTGTAGCCGTATTTGAGATAAACCCAGTAGGTGACAAGTACGTTGAGAATTGCACTGCCGATATTGTAAAGGAGCATTGAGCCTGCTGTGATAAGCACTTGGTCATTGCTGAACAAAACTTTGAACATTGCAACAAGAGCATTGTCCTTCTTTGTGCCGTTTGCCTTTGCTTCTGCCTTTGCTGCTTTTTTGGCTTTTCTTGCTTCTGCCTTTTCTTCCTTTGACATTTGCTTGTAAGCCTCTTTTGCTGCTTTCTTTGCTTCTCTTTCTGCAATTTCTTCTTCAGTGAGAGGAGGAAGTGGCTTTTCTTGAACAACACAAGTTGTCATAATTTGGCATCCTGCAAAGATTGCGCAGATGATGAGAGCAATCACTTGATATGCAGTCTTTGTGTTGCCACCGATTGCAAAGTCGCCCGCTGTAAGGACGGGGATGAGAATGACACACAAACCCATGCCAAGACCTGCGCCAACGTTTGCGATTGTTGCAAGATTGTTTCTATCTTCTGCGTTTGATGTAAGTGAAGGCATCATGCCCCAGTATGAAATGTCGTTCATAGTGTAGGTGATACCCCAAAGCAAATACATAAATGCAAAGAAGATGACGTAAGATGCGCCTTCAAGAGGTACGAAGAACATCAACAAAACAATGATGATGTTGGTGAGCATACCAATCATAATCCAAGGCTTAAATTTGC
>JAZRGC010000009.1:0-31334 GCA_045643985.1 Clostridia bacterium | reverse complement strand
ATTCAGCTTATTCCTGTTTTTTTCGCGTTTAAAAAAATGTTCATTTTTGCAATTTTGTTGATTATCTTTCTTTGTTTCGTTGTCGTTTATTATGATTTGACACTTTTACTGTTTTGTGTTGTTTTGACAAAATCTAAGTTGACACATTTCAAATTTTGTGTTATTTTACTAATGCTATGGAAAACTATATTATTACAACTGATATGACGGCAGACGTGCCCGAACAAATGATGAAAACAGAAAAGGACTTCCACGTCCTTGATATGTCCTATGTTTTGGACGGTCAACTTTATGATGGCAAGACAAATCCTTATCTTTCTGTCAAGGATTTCTATGCAATCCTTTCAAGTGGAAAGATGGCATCAACATCAATGGTCACCGTTGACGAAGCAAAGGAATTTTTCAGCCCTTTCCTTCAACAAGGCAAGGACGTCCTTCATTTGAGTTTTGCTTCTGCACTCAGTGGTTGCTACAACAGTTATGTGACAGCAGCAGAAGAACTTGCCAAGGACTACCCCAACAACAAGGTTGTGGTCGTTGACACTCTTTGCGCATCAAGTGGCGAAGCACTTCTTGCCTACTATGCACTGAGAAGACGTGACGAAGGTATGTCAATTGAAGACAATGCAGAATATGTTTCAAATCTTCGTCATCACGTTGGTCACTCATTCACCGTTGACGATATGAATCATCTCTATCGTGGTGGCAGAGTCAGCAAAGGCAAGGCAGTTGTTGGTCAAGCATTGAAGATGAAACCTGTCCTTACAGTTGACACCGAAGGCAAACTTGTCCACACCGACACCAAGATGGGCAGAAAGATTGCACTGCGCACACTCGTTGAAAAAATGGACGCCCGTCAAAGCGATGAATATCCCAACGAACTTTTGATCATCGGCAGTTGTGATGCACAAGAAGATGCAGAAGCATTGAAGGCAATGGTCCTTGCAAAACATCCCGATGCCAACATTATGTTTGCAGATGTGACACCCATTGTCGGCACACATCTTGGCAAAGGTGGCGTGACACTGCTCTATCTCTGCTCAGACAAAACCCCTTTCAAATCACTCTAAAACCTCTTTTCCCCAAGTTGTATTTGGCAGTGCCCAAAGCACTTGGGGTTTTCTTTTGCTCAAAACGATAATTGTGGCAAAGAGCAAGAAAAAAGCGACCAACATTGGTCGCTCTTTCTTTTCATTTTTGTTTGTGATTATGCTTCTGTAATTGCACCAACGGGGCAACCATCTTCGCAAGCACCACAATCGATGCATTCGTCTGCATTGACGACGAATTTGCCATCACCTTCTGCGATTGCATTGACAGGACATGTGTCTGCGCATGCGCCACAGCTGATACATTCATCACTGATAAATCTAGGCATAGTTGTTCTCCTTGTATATTTTAATCTGCTTTCGCATTTCTATATTAACACATAGCATGTGTTTTTACAAACAATTTTTGTTTCAATTGAAAAATTCTTCAAGAAGCGCCACGTATCTTTCCCTTTCCACATAGAAACTTGCACCGTGCTCGGCTTCTTCAAATATCTCAAGTTTTTTGTTTTCACTTGGGCAGGCTTCATACATAGCCTCCGCCATTTCCTTGGGCACTATTGTATCTTTTGCGCCTTGAATGAACAACACTGGGCATTGAATCTTTTTCATTTCTTCAAGGGTGGACACCTTTTTGAAATCAAAGCCCAAAATCATCTTGCACCACATTCTGCCAAAGAAGAATGTAGGCTCGCTGACAAATGGTGGCACTTTGTCGCAAACTCTTGTACGGAATGCTTCAATTGGTTCAGTGAATCCACAGTCAAACACAAGCCCTTTTATTTCAGGCAAGTCTGCCGTCACAAGACCTGCTGTTGATGCACCCATTGAACTGCCAAAGAGATAAATGTCGTCATACTTATCCTTTATGTTTTCAACCCAACATTTTACATCAACACGGTCAAGAACTGTAAACCCTGTATATTTGCCATCGCTTTCTCCGTGTGCTCTGTTGTCTATGACAAGTGCATCAAGCCCCATACCATTAAGAATGGGCACAAAACCACCAAAGCAACGGCGTCCGTTGGACATATATCCGTGGACACAAATGACAAGACGTCTATTCTCATTGCCGTCATTTGCACGATACAGTCTGCCAACAAGGCGTGTGCCGTCAAAAGACTCTATTTCAAGAATTTGGCAAGGAATGGTTTCTACATTGTCAATTTCTTTTATGCGCTCTTTGTGACGTGCTTTCTTCTGCTCGGTTGCTTTCTTGCTTGGCTCACTAGGATACAATGACGTATCTTTGCGCTTGTAAGTTGTCAAAAAGAAAAACAGCCCACCAAAAATAAAAAAGATGAGTGCAAGAGCAACAAATGATCCTAATACTGTAAATAAACTTTCAACTGGTCCCATAGTTTTATTTTAGCACTTCAATACACTTGTGTAAAGACGTATTTTGTATTAAACTATATATATTATGAAACTTTCTGCAAAAGAAAAATTTATTTCGGCCCTTCGCCTTTTTGCCATATTCTTCAAAATAGGGCTCTTTTCATTTGGTGGTGGATATGCAATGTTCACCATGATCGAGCGTGAAGTGGTTGAAAAGCACAAATTCCTCACCCATGACGAACTTATGGATGTTTTTGCCATTGCAGAAAGCACTCCCGGCGCAGTTGCTGTCAACGTGGCAACCTTTGTGGGCACAAGAGTTGCTGGCATATTTGGCGGCGTATTTACAACAGTCGGGCTTATGCTCCCTTCCATTATTATCATCATGGCTTTGTCATACGTCATCGACCTTGTCCGTGACAATAAGTGGGTGGGCTACCTTTTCAAAGGCATTCGTGCAGGCGTGTTGGTGCTCATTGCAAAGGCAGTGTTGTCATTCTTCCGTAGTATGCGCAAGGATTGGTTTGACTTTGTGCTCCTTATAGCAGCATTTCTCATTGCATTCCTTACAGAAGTCAGTGTCATCTATATCATCCTTGGCACAATCGTCATTTGTGTGCTTGCTATCGTCATCAAAAATGCAGTCGAAAAGAAGAAAGCAAAACAAGACGAAATAAGCAACAATGAAGATGAAAGCACAGACTCCCCAAGCGAAAACGAGCCAACTGGCAATACAGCAGTTGAAGTCCACAACGAAGAAACAATTGCTGATGAAGAAAATGCCATAGCAGAAAACCAAGACTTGCCCATGACTCAATGCACTGAGCCACAAGACGCCGAACCAACCGAAAAAGGAGGAGATGAATGATGGAATTCCTTCAACTTTTTTGGGTATTTTTCAAAATTGGTTTGTTTACAATCGGTGGTGGTCATGCAATGATACCCCTCATTATGCAAGATGTTGTGGCAACAGGTTGGCTCACTGAAGAAGTGCTCATCGACTTCATCGCTATATCCGAAAGCACCCCCGGCCCATTTGCAGTGAACATTGCAACCTACACAGGCACAACTGTCGGTCAAACATTGCTTGGTGGTGGCTTCTGGCCCGGACTCCTTGGTGCAATATGCGCAACCACAGGTGTGGTGTTGCCATCTGTCATCATCATTATCCTCGTTGTCAAACTCTTTTCAAAGGCAATGAAAAAACCTGCCGTCAAAGAAGTGTTCACAGGAGTGCGCTCATCAGTGGCAGGGCTTCTTCTCAGTGTATTCCTTTCACTGTTCATCACTGTCATACTTGGCATGGATTCAGTGTGGGACAAAGGTGGCGCAACCTTCGACTTTGTAGGCTTTGTCATCTTTGCAATCCTTATGGCAGTATCCTTTGTAAAAGTAAAAGGAAAATCACTGCATCCTATCATAATCGTGGTTTTATCAGGCGTTTTAGGATTGTTAATGTACGGATTCATTCCGGGAGCATAAAAAAAGGCACTCGTTTGAGTGCCTTTTAATTTACATTGCCAAGTGCGAACATATCAAGTGAAAAACCACCCCTTCCTCACGTGTTTCCCCTCATTTGCTTGCGCAAAGGGGCAACACTCGGCTCTCGCACATTAAGGATATTCCACTCATTATGCCACTTGTCGCTTGGTGAATTTTTGAGTGGACCACCAGCGACTGGCGTACTTTCATCTGGTGCTCGGCACTCCCTTTCTCGCCACCCTGTGGCTCGCGTTCCGTCCTTGAACAAGTGAGTGCTTGTATAAGAACCCAACGAATGAGTGAGTGCAAAAATCGTACTGACATTTTTCAAAGATGTGTAAAAACGCAATATTTGAATGAAGAACAAGGAAAGAAAAATCCCACGGACAGGAGCGTACTCGGCGTACGTGACTGCTCGTGGGATTTGAACTTGACGAAGTTATTCGCCAAATAGTGCGTTTTTACTTGATGATTTCAATACCACCCATATACTTGCGAAGCACTTCGGGCACTGTCACACTGCCGTCTGCATTTTGATATTGCTCGACGATTGCAGGGATAAGACGTGATGTTGCAAGACCACTGCCATTGAGAGTGTGGACATATTGGGGCTTGCCTGTTGCTGTGTCACGATAACGCGTATTGTTTCTACGTGCTTGATAGTCGTTTGCGTTTGAAACTGAACTGCATTCCTTGTAGATTTCCATTGAAGGAATCCAAAGTTCGATGTCATATGTTCTTGCCATACTTGCACTGCAATCCCCTGCTGCAAGTTTGCTTAGACGGAAATGGAGTCCAAGTTTGTCGCAAAGACGGCATGCCTTTTCAACAAGTTCTTCAAATGCTTTTGCACTGTCTTCGGGTTTTGCGATTTGCACCATTTCAACTTTGTTGAATTGGTGGCCACGGATCATACCTCTTTCTTCGCTTCTTGCACTGCCTGCTTCCTTTCTAAAGCAAGGTGAATATGCAAAGAACTTCAAAGGCAACTTGTCTTCAGGGATGATTTCGCCTGCATAAAGGTTGACAAGTGCAGTTTCTGCGGTGGGGAGCATAAAGCGATTGCGAGTTCTGTCTTCATCGCAGTCAAGCCAATAAACTTCATCACTAAATTTTGGGAATTGACCTGCGCCAAAGCCACAGTTGTAGCCAAGTTGATAGGGGGGAAGGATAAATTCATATCCGTCGTTAAGGTGTTCATCAATGAAGAAGTTGAGGAGTGCCCATTCAAGACGTGCACCGATGCCACGATAGCACCAGAATCCGTTGCCACTGAGTTTTACGCCACGTTCATAGTCGATGAGTCCAAGGTCAACACAAAGGTCATAGTGGCTCTTTGCCTTGAAATCAAATGTAGGCTTTTCTCTCCAAACCTTGACAACTTGGTTGTTTTCCTTTTCGCCGGGGAGAAGGTCGCTGTCAGGGATGTTGGGGATACTGCAAAGGAAGTTGTTGATGTCAGCAATGAGTTTGTTGATTTTTTCATCGCCTGCAGTGATTTGATCGCCAATTTCTCTCATTTCTTGGAAGATAGGCTCAACGGGCTTGCCTTCCTTTTTGAGTTTGGGGATTTCTGCAGAAACTTTGTTTCTCTTTGCTTTCAGTTGTTCGATTTCTGTAATGAGTGCTTTTCTTTCATCATCCCAAGCAATGACTTGAGTGAAATCAACGTCGTGGCCCTTTCTTTTGAGCAATTCGACCACTTCTTCTTGGTTGTTTCTTATTCTGTTGAGATCTAACATATTATCCTCTTTTTCTGCCCTACATGGTGGGGCGAAAGTTTATTTTTAATTTATTATGCGATGATATTGACAAGTCTGCCGGGCACAACAATGACCTTCTTGGGTGCGCCTTCAAGTTCCACTGCTTCAAGGGCTTGTGCTTCGATTTGTTCCTTGGTTGCATCCTTGGACACCATAATCTTGGTGCGAATCTTTGAGTTGACTTGGACTGCAAGTTCGATTTCGTCACGGACAAGACACTTGACGTCAAACTTGGGATATGCTTGGTTGAACACTGAGTATTCTTCACCCATAATCTCCCAAAGTTCTTCTGCAAAGTGAGGTGCAAAAGGTGCAAAGAGCAACACAAGATCACGGATGCATTCTTTATAGAATGCGCTCTTGCTTCCAACTGCATTGTCATAAGCATAGATTGCATTGACGTATTCCATAATACGTGCCACTGCAGTGTTGAATGAGAAGTTGTCCATATCTTGAGTGACACTCTTGATTGTGTTGTGACGGACAAAGTTGAGTTCCTTTTCTTCCTTGCCCATTTCTCTTTCTTCAAAGTTTTCGTAGCACTTTTTCACAAGACGTTCAATTCTGTCAAAGAATCTGCCGATGCCGTCAAGACCACTTTCATTCCAAGGGCCACCTTCAACATAACTGAAACCAAACATGAGATACACTCTAAACACGTCTGCGCCAAATTTTGCAATGCTATCATCAGGAGAAACAACATTGCCTCTGCTCTTTGACATCTTAAATCCGTCTGGTCCAAGAATAAGACCTTGGTGGACAAGTGATTTGAAAGGCTCGTCAAAGTGGAGATATCCCATATCACGGAGTGCCTTTGTAAAGAAACGTGCATAGAGCAAGTGCATGCAAGCGTGCTCTGAGCCACCAACATATTTGTCAACAGGAAGGAGTTTGTCAATCCATTCTGTGTCAAAGGGTTTGTCACTGTTTTTGTTGTCTGCATAGCGGAGATAATACCAACTTGAACAGACAAATGTGTCAAGGGTGTCTGCATCTCTCTTTGCAGGTGCGCCACAAACAGGGCAAGTTGTGTTGATAAATTCCTCGCACTTTGCAAGGGGTGATTTTCCGTCAGGCTTGAATTCCACATTGTAAGGAAGTTTGACAGGAAGTTCACTTTCAGGCACAGGCACTGTTCCACAGTGAGGGCAATGAATCATAGGGATAGGTGCGCCCCAATAACGTTGACGACTGACAAGCCAATCTCTCAAACGATAGTTGGTTTTCAGTGCGCCTTTGCCATTTTCTTCAAGTTTTTTGATGATTGCAACCTTGGCTTCTTCACTGGTCATACCATCAAACTCGCCACTGTTGACAAGGACACCATATTCGGTGAAAGGCAATGCGTCATTGACGTCTTCACTTGCGCCCTTGATGACTCTCTCAACTGAAAGACCAAGTTTTTGTGCAAAGACAAAATCTCTGTCATCGTGTGCGCCAACACCCATAACTGCCCCTGTACCATAACTTGCGATGACATAGTCTGCAACAAGAATGGGTACTTCTCTGCCATTGATGGGGTTGATTGCATATGCGCCTGTCATGACACCCGTCTTTTCACGATTGGATGCCATACGGTCGATTTCGGTGACTTTTGATGCTTCTTCCTTGTACTTTTCAACTGCTTCCTTTTGTGCAGGTGTTGTGACAAGGTCCACAAGGGGACTTTCAGGTGCAAGGACAACATATGTGACACCAAAGAGAGTGTCTGCACGTGTTGTGAACACACGGAATGTCAAATCACTGTCTTTGACAGCAAACTCCACTTCGCCACCATATGACTTGCCAATCCAGTGCTTTTGCATAAGTTTTGTCTTTTCGGGCCAATCAAGTCCGTCAAGTCCTGTGAGCAATTCCTCAGCGTAGTCTGTTATCTTGAAGAACCATTGTGTAAGATTCTTTCGCACAACTGTGCTTCCGCATCTTTCACATACGCCGTCTTGTGCTTGTTCGTTGGCAAGGACTGTTGCGCAAGAAGGACACCAGTTGACAGGTGCTTCCTTTCTGTATGCAAGACCGTGCTTGTACATTTGAAGGAACATCCATTGTGTCCACTTGTAGTAGTCAGGCATGCAAGTTTTGATTTCGTAATCCCAATCATATGTTGCACCAATGCGCTTCAATTGTTGCTCCATTGTTTCAATGTTTTTGATGGTGCTGTCTTCGGGATGAATGCCTGTCTTGATTGCATAGTTTTCTGCGGGCAAACCAAATGCATCAAATCCCATAGGATGAAACACTTCGTGTCCTTGCATACGTTTGAAACGTGCAAAACTGTCTGTGGGGCCATAGTTGAACCAGTGTCCTGCATGGAGTTTTGCTCCTGAAGGGTATGAGAACATTTCAAGGACGTAATATTTGTCCTTGACACTGTCACGGTTGAACTTGTAAAGCCCAGTTTCTTCCCATTTTTTCTGCCATTTGGCTTCGATTTGTTTAAGATCCATATCTATCTCCGTAAAATTGTTTCGATTTTGGACGGTTGTGCCCATACGTATATGTGCATAAGCAACGATTATTTTAATACCAAACTTGTTATAAGTCAATAAAACAAGGTCAAAAATCTATCACAAGGGGATTTTCAATGCCTTTTTTCAAAAAGGCAGAGCCCAAAACACTCCCTTTTCAAAGTTTCGTCCATTTTTCTTTGCAATCAAAAGTTTGAAAAGTCGTCCAAATTGTTGAAGTCAATCTATTGAAGTCCACAAAGTTTTGTGTTATAATAGGCACATTAAAAAAGGAAGGCACGTTATGTTTATTACATTTGAAGGATGCGAAGGTGTTGGCAAATCAACACAACTGAATCTCTTGAAAGAATATCTTGAAGAAACCGGACAAGAAGCAATCTTTTGCCGTGAGCCCGGTGGCACACCCATTGGCGAACAAATCCGCAAAGTCATTCTCAACCCCGAAAATACAGAAATGGCTGGCGTCACAGAGTCAATCCTTTATGCTGCAAGCAGAGTGCAACTCATCAGCCAAGTGATTTTGCCTGCACTGAAAGAAGGCAAAATTGTTGTGTGCGACAGATACCTTGACAGTTCAATTGCCTATCAAGCCTATGCTCGTGGACTTGGTGTTGACCTTGTGAAAAAGATCAACTACTTCGCTGTCGAAAACTGTATGCCCGATGTGACAATCTTCCTTGATCGCAGTCCTGCCGAAAGTTTTAGAGCAATCCCCGGCAACGACAGAATGGAACAAGAAACACGTGACTTCCACAACAAAGTCTACGAGGGCTATAAAGCTGAAATCGGCACTTCAAATGGTCGAATTGTTGCAATAAAACCCAATTTTGACAAAAATGTCACAAAACAAATGATCATTGACGCACTCAAAGAAAGAGGTGCAATCAAGTGAGTCAACCTGTGTTTGCTGACACCCTAAAACACTCCCGAGCATATGAACTCCTTCAAGGAGATTTTCGTCATGAACTTGGACACGCCTATATGCTTGTGTCTGCCGATGACGAAGTGCTGAAGGAGTTTTTTACACTCATTGCATCAACAGTTTTTTGCATAAATAAAACTGCCTGTATGGGTTGCAATGAATGCGCAAGGGTTGTCCACGAGAATCATCCTGATGTTGTTGTCATCAATGGAAAAGGCGAAGCCATCAAGGTTGATGCCATACGTGAGATGACAGAAGACGCAGGCATCCGTTCATTCTCTGGCACAAAACTATATTATATACACCGTGCCGATCTTATGAACGTCAACGCTCAAAACAAACTGCTTAAAACCCTTGAAGAACCACCAAAGGGAGTGACAATCTTCCTTGGAGTGTCCAATGAAAGTGCAATGCTTGACACAATCAAGTCACGCACAAGGCAGGTGGCTCTTGACATATTTGACAACGAAACCGTCAAAAAAGCAATGCTTGCCCTTGGTTGCACAGATGAAATTGCAACTCTCGCCGCAGATTGCAGTGAAGGACTTCTTGGCAAAGCACACAAAATTGCGCTCTCCCCTGACTATGCCAATCTCTACTCCTCTGCCCTTACACTCTTGAAGGGGCTCAACCGTAGCACCGACATAGTTGCCCTTGATCGCATACCCGAACTCAACAAAAAAACTGACGAATTTTTGAACATTCTTTCAATTGTTCTCAGAGATATGCTTGCTGCAAAGAGCAACAATCCTGTGCTCAGCAGGCACGTTGGACTTGAAATAAGAAATATCGCTGAAGGATTTTCTGCAAAGGCAATTGCAGAAAGCATCCTCATCATAAATGAAGCGAGAAGAAAATTGTCCTTGAACGTAAATCTTCAAGCAACAATCGACTCTTTGCTTTTCTCAATATTGGAGGCAAAATACAAATGGCAATAATTGTTGGCATAAAATTTAAGAGTGGAAACAAAATTTATTATTTTGATCCCAAAGATATAGCATTCAACGAAGGCGATGGCGTAATTGTTGAAACTGCACGTGGTCAGGAATTTGGCATTGTGTCAATCACCAACAAGGAAGTTGAAGAAAAGGATATCGTTTCACCTTTGAAACCTGTCATTCGCAAAGCAACTGCTGATGATATGAAAAAGGTTGAAAAAAACTTGCAAGACAAAGAGCATGCCTTGAAAGTCATCCGTGAAAAAGTGGCAGAAATGGGCATCCAAATGAAACTTGTTGATGCCGAATACACCTTTGATCGCACAAAACTCATCTTCTACTTTACTGCTGACGGCAGAGTGGACTTTAGAGAACTTGTCAAAGTCCTTGCATCAATCTTCAAAATTCGTATCGAACTCAGACAAATTTATGAAAGAGATGACACTAAAATGCGTGGCGCATTGGCATCTTGTGGCCGTCCCTGCTGTTGCACAACTCATCTCCCCGATTTCGAAAAGGTATCAATCAAAATGGCAAAAATCCAAGGCCTTTCACTGAACCCTCAAAAAATCAGTGGCGTCTGTGGCAGACTTATGTGTTGCTTGAAATACGAAAATGCCTACTACACCGAAGTGTACAAGGAAATGCCCAAAGTTGGAAGCAAAGTCAAAACTGCAGACGGCGAAGGCACTGTTGAACAAAACGACCTTATCAAGCAAACATCACGTGTCCGTGTCCTTCTCTCCAACGGCGACTATGACGTGCGCACCTACAAACTTGAAGATATGAAAATCGGCGCAAAGCAATCCACCACCGAAATCGATGCCCTGCCCGATGACGAAGAATAATCAACTCACAACATAAACAAAAAGGATGGCACTCGCCATCCTTTTTTTTGTCTTTCACACACACTACCCCAACACAAATTCAACCCCATCAAACAAGCAATTCAACAATCCATCCAACACAAAAAGCAGACCTATTTTGGCCTGCTTTTCTAATGGCATAACTTTATCTAAACCAACAAAACAAGGACTTTACTGCATATTTTTACCACAATAAACAATTTTTTATGTAAAAACAAGCCAAAAAAGAACGGCAACAGCCGTTCCTTTTGTTTCGTTGATTCACTGATTAATTCTATTCGTTATTGTTTTCACTTTTATAGTTACAATTGTGTGTTGGCTTGCCGGGATTGCATCCTTTGAATGAGAAATTAATTCCAATATTGTCTGCTCCTTCATGACCATATATCCATCCACCACACTCTGCATATAATGAGCCTGAGTTGCTATTTCCACCTGTGCCATCAGCAAATTTATCATAGCCGCCAACAATACCACCAGTATATGCATTAAATCCTTCAGAATGAATATCGGCACGATTCACATTTCCTCTAAAATATGTATTGTATGCCTTTCCTGCAATGCCACCAGAGCGGATGACACCATATCCTTCATCGCCACTTTCTTTCTGTTTTATTCTTCCGTCAACAGTACAATTTTTAATTATTGATTCTTTTGCCCAACCAGCAATTCCACCGACATAACAACATGTTGACCCAGTACCACCACCCGTTTTTTCCAAAACGATATTTACATTAACTTTCAAATTCTCAATGGTCGCATTTAACATTGATCCAAACAAACCAAAGGAGTAAGTTTTATTTGTTTCTAAGGAGTTTCTAGAAATACCATATGTAATTGTTTTTCCATTTCCGTCCAAATAGCCCTTGAATTGATCGGTTGGTGATGTAAGTTCTGTCCAACTATATTGACCAATGGGAGTCCAATTGTTGCCAAGATTAAGGTCATTCATCAACTTGAAATGGCTGGTCTTATTGTTGTTTATGTTATTGAAATGTTCCACTGTTTGGATAAGGTAAGGACTTTCTTTTGTTCCATATCCACCTGCGAAGTTTGTTATGTCGCCAAGATCTTCATATCTCATTTTTGCTGCCAATGTATCAGAAATGCTTCCTGCTTGTTGAGCAAAATAGTTTTTCAAAAGTTCAATGGCTTCGCTATATTCTGCTGGGATATAATACCAAACAGGCACAAGACCACCATCAGCAACGTCTGTAATGCAATGGTTGTCTTCATCGCTCAATGACTCCACCCAATCTGCATAACCTACACTCAGTGCGCTAAAACTTGAAACTTTCAGGTTTGTTCCTCCGCCAATCGATTTAATATTCAAGTGGCTAGTATATTTTCCTTCTGTATAAGCATCCATATTGTTCATGTCGAGGTTGATGTTGTTTCCTGCAGATGCATCACCCAATCCGTATGAAATTGATGCTTCCAAATTTGCGGACAAAGCAGCAGACAATTCTGTGGTCTTAATTGTTTCTGTTGACAACATAGAATTGCTGATTTCCAACATACCGCCATATGAAACAGCCATAACGATGTGTGTTCCATATCTAAAGAAGAATGTTTCTGCCGTCATCGCACCACTTTCCAACTTTTCAACTGCAGAAATAAAACTCTCTGAAAGTTTGCTTTCAAATCTTTCTGCTTCTGTAAAGTTTTTAATTTGATAGTTCTTTCCTGTGTAATAATGGTTTATAGTATAATAAAATTGATTTTTCTTTTGGCTTTCATCGATACTTTCGCCTATGGAAAACTTTGATTCAAAACCAGCAGTAAACATTCCACCATAACTTGCATCGGCCTTTGAGCCAAGAACAATTTTAGAGTTGTACGTGCTGATCATTGAAATAATGTTGCTTTCACTTGTTGCATTTGCACGAGTAGAACCAACCTTATAACTGCCTATTGTGGTTTCATCAAAAGCATCATCATTAAAGATTGATGCTTTTCTTGCTTCTCCAACTATACTTTCTGCTGACAAAGCATCTACACCAAGCCCCAATCCTGTTTCATACAATTTGTTGATTGTTGAATTGTCATTGACATCTTCCAAATTCTCTGGTGGCACATATCCATTGTTGTTATTGTTTCCACCACTGCTAATTGTCGCAACCCATGTTATAGGACTGCTGAAGTCACTGGAAATCTTAAAGGGGTCACTGCTTTTTGCTTTCACCTTTATTGTGTATTCTTCTCCAACTTCAATATTAGGCATATTTCTCAAATCAAATGATATATCACCTGCTACGGTTTTCTCCTCAAGATTGATCATTATCAGATACTCCGTTGCATCGTCTACGCTGCTCCATTTGAGAATGCCATCTTCAACCCTTACGTTGATTGGCGTGTCTAATTTAGTTTGAACTGCTGTACAGCCAACAAGTCCAAAGACTAAAATAACAATAAGGCTTGCTATCAGTATTTTTTTCATTCGTGTTCTCCTTTAAGAGTTTTGATAATAAAATTATATGGAACAGATTGTTCCAGGTCAAGATATTTGGAACATTTAGTTCTATTATATTCTTATGAAAGATATAGTAAGAAATAAATTCGCAAAACGGCTTAATGAGTTGAGGCTTGAAAATGAGCTGTCTAGGCAACAACTTGCCGACCAACTGAACGTCAGCGTTAGACTTCTATCTTATTGGGAAAACGGACAGCGAGAGTGTAACTTTGACACACTCATCTCCCTTTCAAAAATCCTTGACTGCTCAATTGATTATCTTCTAGGAAACACGGAAAACTAATTGAAAAAGGAACGGCAATTGCCGTTCCTTTTTTATATACAAAAATTATTACTTTAACTGCTATGTTTAGCAAAATGCTTTAAAAGCAGAGAGATATTCTTCCACCTTTTTGGTTGCAAGGGACATGGTGGGGGCTGAGCAAGCACCATAGATTTTGAGTTTAGGCTCAGTGCCACTGGGACGGACACAAATCCAATCGCCATTTTCAAGATGCAGTTTCAGTGCATTGGTTTTGGGAAGTTCCAAAGGCTCTTTTCTTCCGTCTGCATATGTTCTTGTACGTGTGACGAAATCATCAACCATTTCAACGTGTTTGCCTGCGATGGTGGTGTAGTGATTTTCTCTCATCATCTTCATGATAGAAGCCATATTTTCCATGCCGTCAAGTCCGGGGAATGTGATTGAGATTGTCTTTTCCACAAAATATCCGTGCTTGTCAAAGATTTCTTGCAAGACACCATAGACACTCTTGCCAATGCTTGCATAGTAGCAGGTCATTTCTGCAAAGAGCATTGATGCAACCACTGCATCCTTATCTCTTGCATGAGTGCCAACCAATGAGCCGTAACTTTCCTCATAGCCAAACACATAGGTGTATTCGCCTGTCTTTGCCCAATTGGTCATCTTTTCGCCAATAAACTTGAAGCCTGTCAACACGTCAAATGTGGTGACGCCGTAACTGTCTGCAACCTTTCTTGCAAGCTCGGTGGTGACAATAGTTTTGATGAGTGCACCATTTTTTGGGAGTGTGCCTGTTTCTTGCTTTCTTCTCATAATATAGTCGGCAAGAAGGACACCAATTTGGTTGCCATTGAGCAATACAAACTTGCCTTCAAAATCACGGACTGCAATACCCATACGGTCTGCATCGGGGTCTGTGCCAATGACGATGTCACTGCCAATTCTATCTGCCAATTCGATGCCCATTTTGAGAGTGTCTGCTTCTTCGGGGTTGGGCACACGGACTGTGTCAAACTCGGTGTCAGGCATTGCTTGCTCTGGCACAACACTGACAGGAATGCCCATTCTGCCAAGTATGGTTGTGACAGGCATATATCCTGTGCCGTGGACAGGTGTATATACAATCTCCACCTTGTCAGCATATTCCTTGACTGCTTCAGGCGACAATCCGTGGCACTCGATTGCTTCAAAATATTTGTCGTCAACATCCTTGCCAATGATTGTAATATAAGGATCAACTTCAACGTTGTTCTTGCCCTTGATGCTGTTTGCATCGATGCTGACTTTTGCTTCGTTTATGCCAAAATAAGGGGTTAATCCTATAAATTCGACCACTTTATCTGTGGCTTCTGGTGACATCTGTGCTCCGTCTTCGCCATACACCTTGTAGCCATTGTATTCCTTTGGATTGTGTGATGCAGTGATCATAATGCCGCAGATTGCACCAAGATGGCGCACTGCAAATGAGCAAATTGGCACAGGTCTTACATCTTCAAAGAGCCATGCTTTGACGCCGTTGGCACTAAGCACTTTTGCAACTGCAACTGCAAAGTCACTGCTGAATCTGCGTGTGTCATAGGCGATGACGACACCTTTTTGTTTTGCATATGAGCCAAGTGAGCAAATGTAGTCTGCCACACCCTTTGTTGCTCTTTTGACTGTGTGGACATTCATACGATTTGTGCCCACGTCAAGTATGCCACGCATACCTGCAGTGCCAAATGCCAAAGGACCATAAAACATTTCTTTCTTATCCTTGTCGCTCAAAGACAAAAGACGTGCTTTTTCGTGTTGGTCAACTTCTTCGCTGTAAAGCCATTGTGCATAGTTTTCAAGATATCCCATATATTCTCCTTGTGTGATTTCACACCAAAAAATACGTATTTTCAGTTTATTTTAACACAGGAAATGCCGTAAATCAATAGCGACACAAATATTTATTTGTGATTTCTTGTTTTTTGACACACTTTTCCCCAAGAATTTGCCGTGCAACAAAAATATGCGCTCATTGGCGCACATTTTCATTGTTCCTTTCCGTCCTGCGAGTTTGTTTCTTTTGTGCCACGGAGCACAACTCTATTTTGTGGTGCATAAGTGTCGGTGCGGATTTGCTTTGTCACCACTCTCCCACCACATTCATATTCAAGATACCCACGAGAGCGAAGCCCTGCCATTCCGTTTGACTCTACACTTTCAGCCCCAATCAAAAGATTTTCATCGTCACGATACACTGTTTCATAAGGCAAAACTTCAACCGTTTCGGAGCGCCTTGACACTTTTCTGCCCTGCACACCATAAATACTGCACCTTACATATTTGCCGTCTGCCACCATTTTTATTGTTATAGGCGCAGACAGAGTGTTGACAAACCTGAAATCACTGCCACTTGACACCATTGCATCAAATGATGGCGCAACATAACTGACTGGCAAGGAATGAGCCTGCACTCTTGTGATTGTCAAGTCGGCAAGAAGCACTGCATTGTACAATGTGCTTGACACTTGGCACACTCCACCACCCACACCTTCAACAAACTCTCCGTTCTTGATGATGTATGCAGTCTTGAATCCGTTTTCTTCTGTGCGATACCCCACCACGTCATTAAAGGAAAATTCTTCTTCCACGGCAAGGACTGTACCATCAATTTTGGCACAAGCAAGATTTACGTTATGTTTGCGATTGTCACTGCTTTCGCCATAATAAGTATAAAACGAAGCAATCAGTTGGACATTTGGCACTTCACCCATAGCAACACCATCCATTGAAAAAATACTGCACATACCACATACTATGCAGACAAGGGTTGCCATTGCCAATATCCCTTTTATTTTTGCAAAAATAAAACGCATACTCCTAGTATGCGCTCTATTGTCGTTTCAATTCTAATATCTCACACCAAGGGCACGGAGCAAATGTTTGTCTGGTGTCACTTGGAAATCCTTGTCCTCATCGCCATGGAAATCACTGCCACCTGTTGTCACAAGGCCGTACTTTCTTGCAATCTTTGAAAACTCGGATTTGTCGTAGTCAGTATATCTTGGATATTCCACTTCAATGCCATCAAGCCCGTGGGATTTAAGCCCACCAACAAGCAAGTCAAGTTTCTTGTCAAGGAGATATTTTTTGGGGTGTGCAAGGGATGCCATTCCACCATATTTTTTGATGAGTTTGACAGCATCCATTGGCGTTGTGCGCTTGATCTCTTGATATGCCCTTCCTTTTGGTCCAAGATACTTTTCAAAGGCTTCGTTGACATCTTTCACGTAGCCCTTTTCAACCATTTCCTTTGCCATATTAAGTCTGCCGACACCATCCATATCCGCAGTGAATGACAAGGGCATTCCAAGGTCTTTGAGCCTTTGCAAAATTGCACCGTTGCGCATCTTGCGCATACCCTGTATTTTGGCAAGTTCTTCTTGGAACAAGGGGTTTTTATAGTCAAAATTGTAACCTAAAATATGGATTTCGCAATTTGAGAAACTGGAAATCTCAATTCCAACAAGCACTTTGACACCGATTTCTTGTCCCCTTTTGATTGCCTCATCAACCCCGTTGACTGTATCGTGATCGGTGATTGCAACAAGGTCAAGACCGGTGCGCTTTGCCCAATCAACAACCTGTGTGGGAGTCATGCTTCCATCACTGGCAGTTGTGTGTAAATGTAGATCTATTTTCATTCTTCCTCCGTAAATATAGATGTGATTTCGTGAGTTTCTGCACCGTTTATATCGGTCAAGTAGTCACCATTTTCACCCATATCTATTTCAGTCACTTTTTTCAATTGTTCGCCAATCTTGTTGCTCTTTGATTGAGCATTGTCGATTGTCTTTTGCACTGTTTCCATATTGTTTTTCAGTTTGCCAAGATACTCACTGAATTTGCCAAATTCCTTTTGGAATTGTCCAAGAAGTTTTGACACTTCCTTGGATTTCTTTTCAATGGCAACAGATCTAAATCCCATACGTAAACTGTTGAGCAATGCCGAAAGTGTTGTGGGGCCTGCCACAACAACTCTATATTGATTTTGCAATTTTGAGATGGTTTCGGTCTTTCTTACGATTTCTGCATAGAGCCCTTCGATGGGGAGATACATCACTGCAAAGTCTGTTGTCTTTGGTGCTTTGATATACTTTTCGCTTATTGAGCGTGCTTGCTTTGTGACAGCATCCAAAAGGGCTTTTGTGCTTGCTTCGATTTGGGCAGTGTCACCACTTTCTGATGCATCAACAAGTTTCTCATAGTCTTCAACAGGAAACTTTGCATCAATGGGAAGATACACTATGCCATCGCCCTTGCCGGGGAGTTTGATTGCAAAGTCAACAATGCTTCCTTCTGCCTTGCTGATTTTGTATTGCTTTTCATATTGGTCTTCTGTGAGAATTTGTGAGAGAAGATAGTCAAGTGAAACTTCTCCCCATGTGCCTCTTGTTTTGACATTCTTGAAGATTTTGTTCAAGTCGCTCACATCCCCTTGAAGTCCTTGGAGCGCATTGAAAGTGCTGTTGATTTCTTGCAGTCTGTCCCCAACAAGTTTGAATGATTGATTGAATCTTTGTTCAAGGTTGGATGACAACTTTTCATCAACAACTTCTCTCATCTTTTCAAGTTGCTTTTCGTTGTCCTTGCGCACTGCTTCAAGTTGACGTTGATTGTCTTCTTTTATGGCAATGAGATTTTGTGTGTTTTCAGCCTTGATCTCATCAATCTTTCTTGAAACGTCATGCATGAAGGTTTCAATGCGAGTGGTCATATCCTTTGTGGCATTGGTTTGAGCAGTCACTGCGCCTGTCAACATACTATTTTCAATCTTGATGGTTGTTGCCATATCTTTTTTTACGTCTTCTGCAAGTTTTTCAGCATCGCTTGCCACAGATGCGCCTGCATTTTTTCTCAGCATAACCAAAACAACCACACCAATGGCAATGCCTGCCAATGCAAGTATGATTGTCAATATAAGCAAAAGATTAAAATATTGTTCTGTGGTCATTTTCCACTCCTTTTGGCAATGTACTCCAAAGCCTTTTCCCTATTTCTATAAATAGGGTTTTTTATACTCTCTCTCCAAAGTTCATAAAGCGCTACACTTCTTTCCTTCGGTTCAACACCTGCTTCAACAAGATCCCTGCCATTGACCGGCAACTCTTGAACTGAAAAGGGTGCTCTTTCTTCAACCAGTTGATTGTATGTTTCTCTTATAAAGTTTGCAGTTGGATATGTTCCCGTTGCGCCATAAGTGTCGGCATCAATCAAGTCGGCAAGGTCAAGGGCTATGGCATTGTGCTCTGCCACAAACCAATCAAGTTTTGCCTTGCGCATATCCCTGTTGATGTTGACCATATGATGCAAAACAAGGTCAACAATTCTCTTTCCCTTGTCTTTGGGCATCTTCAATCTTTCAACAATTGTCTTTGCAATGTCTGCGCCAATTGTTGCATGATCATAGGTGTTGCCATACTTTTCTCTGCAAGGTGGCTTGCCTATATCGTGGAGCAATGTTGCCCATCGCACGTTGGGTTTTGCTCCTTTGAAGGCTTCTAATGTATGGTTGAATCCATCATGCAAATGGTATTTTGGATTTTGTTCAAATCCTTTGAGTGCAACCATTTCAGGAAACAACTCATCAACAAGCCCCAACTGGTCAAGAAGCATAAGCCCACGATAGTGAGCAAATTTTGTTTCAGGGGACGGATGTCTTGTGTCTGCCACAAAAATCTTGTCCAACTCCTGATATATTCTTTCAACAGTCAAGTCCTTCACTTGACATGCATATTTCTTTGCAACTTCAAAGGTTTCCTTGTCAATGTCAAAACCCAATTCACAGGCAAAGCGCACCATCCTAAGTATCCTGTGTCCGTCTGCTGAAAACACTCTTTCGGGGTCATCGGCAGTTTTCAAAATCTTTCTTTCCACTTGGTCAAGTGCGCCAAGAGGGTCAACAATTTTGTCACGTACTATGTCAAGGTACAAAGCATTTGCGCCAAAGTCACGCCTCAGCGCATCCACTTTGATGTCGTCTGTAAACGTCACTGCATTTGGAGTGTGTGTGCCACTGCCATCAGGATAACTGTCCGTCCTGAATGTAGTGTATTCGCAAGTGAATCCCCTGCCCGATATTATCACTGTGCCAACACGGAGATTTTTGTCCAAAACAACAAAATCCGTATGTTTAAGCACTTGTTTGACTTCATCAACTGTCAGTTGTGAGCATACGTCAACATCACTGCTGTCAAATCCAAGCAATGTATCACGCACATATCCACCCACTGCATACAGAGGTTTATCCTCTGGGAAGAAGGATGCTATCTTTGTCAGTTTCGATTTGTCAACCACCGTAAACCTCAGGGGCTAAGACACAAACGTCAGGGAGATTTCTGTATTTTTGGTCGTAGTCAAGACCATATCCAATGACGAATTCGTTGGGAATTTTGAATCCAATATAGTCGCCTTCAATTTCAACCTCACGTCTTGAGGGTTTGTCAAGGAAGGAGCAGACTTTCAGTGATGCAGGCTCTCTTGCTGCAAGCAATTTTTTGAGATATGAAAGTGTGATGCCTGTGTCAATGATGTCTTCAACAATGATGATGTGCTTGTCCTTGATTGGTGATGACAAGTCCTTTGACATCTTCACTTCCCCTGTTGTGTGGGTTGTTGCACCATAACTTGACACTGCAATAAAATCGCAATCCACGTTGCCTGTCAATTGTCTAAACAGGTCTGCAAAGAACATAACTGCACCACGCAATGTCACAACCATTGTATATTCTTTGCCTTCATAGTCACGGTTGATTTCTTCTGCAAGTTCAGCAATTCTTTTTTTGGCTTCTGCTTCGGTGATGAGAATTTTTGCAACTTCTTTTCCGTATTTCATAATACACCTTTTATTCTTAGTTGACGTCTTCAACTTTTGTTATTTGATATTTTTGCCAGGTTCTTGCCACCTTCAACTTTCAGGTCGGCAGAGATTTCCACGCCCAACACAAACAATATTTCGTTGGAGTTTTTGTATCCTTCGGGGGCTCTTGCAAGAACAATCAAGTCCTTTCTCTTTCGCAATGGGATTTTCTTGTCTGTCAAAAAATCTCCAAGGCTTTTGCTTCCACCACCAAATTTTCTTATTTTGTCCTTTTCTCTGGGGTGTCTTAGGACTGCATTTTTTGGCACTTTGTCAAGATCAATAATCAGTTGACCTTCTTCTATTTCAAACTTGTCTGTGGGCTCAACTGTGATGACGCCGTCAATTGTCTTAAACTGAAATGGTATCTCGCCCATATCGTCTGTTGCAGACACTTTTGAAAACACCACTTTGTCGCTTTCTTTGTGGGCAACTATGCCGTGGGGCAAGTCAAGTCGCTTGCCATTTTCTGCCATAGCCAAATCAAATATGATTGGATAGTGCCTTTCTTCAATGTCTTGCATCACACCCAATTTTTCAAATATCAATTGGATTTTGCGCTTGGCAACTGCCGAATTTTCAAATTCGTCTAGGCGCATAAAGCACTCATCGCCGTCAAATTCGATTTCTCCAACTTGACTTAGAAGATATTCATCAATTTCCGTTGCATTTCTTGACAGCCTTGCAATTGATTGACCGATTGACGGAAACCTTTGTTTCAACTCTTTCAATTGACTGCGAATGTAGTTTCGTGTATATGCATCATCGCAATTTGTTTCATCTTCCACATAAGGGATTGAGTTGACACGGACATATTCATCAATGTCTTCTCTTGTGTAGTTGATGAGTGGGCGCACATATTTGCCACTGACTTCGCTCATACCTTTGAGTCCACGAATGCCTGTGCCACGGAATATGCGCATCAAGATTGTTTCAACTTGATCATCATTGTGATGTGCCAATGCAACATAATCGCACTTGCCTTCATCAAGAAGTTTTTGAAAGTGAAAATATCTCAACTCTCTTGCGCCTTGCTCAATTGTCAATCCGTTATCCTTGGCGTACTTTGGTGTGTCAAAGGATATGCTGACACATTCGATGCCGTTTGCCTTGCACCACTCCTTGACAAATGCACTATCCTTTGCAGATTTCTCCCCTCTTATGCCGTGATCGAAATTGATTGCAAAAAATGGCGTCCCCTGTGCTTTGAGAGCATAAGCCAACGCCATTGAATCTCTGCCTCCGGACAATGCCAGAGCAATCTTCGAATCTTTAAGATACGGTGCGCGAAGAACAATGTTTTTTGCCATACATCTAGTATAAACTTATTTTTCGATTTTGTCCATAGTCAAATCGTGTATATGCGCACACACGTGTGAATTTTTAATATTAAAAATTTTGCATTTCCTTCATTTTGTGTTGTTAGATTGCCAAAAAACCACCTTGCCAGACTGCTTTATCTTTTTCAAAAAAAATATAAATTATATTTTTTATCGTCTATATTTTGGGGTGTTTATGTGCTTTTATCCTGCTCAAACTGCCACAAGGCGCAACACTAGCACTGTGCAATCATCTTCTGCGCCACCATCCAATGCGCTATCTAAAAGTTTTTCTGCCAAGGTTTGTGGGTTGAATGTGTCAGCAGAATTGACCACATCAATCACTCCATTTTCGCCAAGAGCGTCAACAACTCCATCACTTGCCAACACCATCATATCTCCGTCATACAATTGATACCTTGCTGTTGTGGGATTGATTTTGTCCAAAACTCCCATAGGTGGCGAGGTGGATTTCAACACTTCAATTGCGCTTTTTCGTATTATAAAACTTGATGGCGCACCCAATTTTATTATATCTGCGCCACCGTCCACCATATCAACAACCACAATGTCCAATGCCGAAAAATGCTCATCGTTTACAAGGCGCAACAATTGATTGGACAGCGACAATATCAATCCGTCCTCAAAACCTGCCTTATAAAAATTCTCTATCATATGCAAGGACTTTTGCGATGACAACATCGCCTTTTCTCCACTGCCCATTCCATCGGACAATGCGAAAATACGTTTGTTCATTGACGGCGCAAGGATTGCTTTGCTATCCCCAGACACATCTTCGCCACTGCGCTTTTTGTCTGCAACACCATATGCGATATGATAAGTCGGTGCAGTGACAAGGTGTACAGTTTTTTCTTCTCCTTTGTCTGTTATCTTTTCAATGATATATGGGTTTTGCAAACAGTTGGACACTGTCTTTGGCAACATCTTTTTGTCGGCATCAACATCTCTCACTGTCAATGCCACTCTGGACGATTCCCCCGTGCCTGCAATCAAGGTTTCAGTGGCA
The DNA here is from genome assembly GCA_045643985.1 of Clostridia bacterium. GTDB lineage: Bacteria > Bacillota > Clostridia > Christensenellales > CAG-917 > RGIG4097. The sequence goes on along the minus strand of JAZRGC010000009.1, from coordinate 8,553 downwards.
ATAATATTGTGCTTCATAAGTTCGTTTTCAAGAGTTTCTTCCTTGTCTCCACCAAAGGTTATATTCCTGCCATATTCTCTCGACAAGGAGTCCAATATAAGCGACATCCCGGCGAACTGCTCTGCCATAAGTTTCTTGCAACTGACCAATTCTTGACTGCCTGCAATCTTCAGTTTGTACTGCTCTCCTGCATTGTTGATTACGGACAAAAGATTGTGTGTTTTGACACATCTTGACGTCACAAAAGTTGGCACGTCAAGTATAGTCGCTTTGCCCCTTGTCAGCACGGCATCGCACATGCCTTCGATTATTGTTGCAGTGTCATCGCCAAGGGCAGAAAAACATTTGTTTCGTTCAGGGCATTTGCCACAATAGTTTTTGGCGATTTCTTTTGACATACGCTTTGCTGTGTAAACGTTGCCATCATTCTCTTGCTCATCAAGACAATCGGCAAGGTCTGCAAACACATCACTCACTGCCACAAGTCGTGTTGACAAATTGACTCTATCTCTATTGACCATAGCACAAAGCGAGTCGGTCTTGTCGCCAGATGGACGAAGGAATTGATTGCGAATTTCCTTTGGAAGAAGACTGTATGCCATGCCACCTAAAAATGTCAAAATCGCATTCTCGTAGCCTATCTCACCAATGCCTAAAAGCCAAAACATAACCACTAGCAAAGTCATTGCAAACACTGAAAATAGTCTATGGAATACAAGAAGCGACCATCCTACAAATGCAAGCAAAGTGCCAACTCCAAGCAATGAAAAATTGAGAGCACTCAGAGTTGCTCCAAAAGAAAACAAAAGCCCTGCAATGAGCACTTTGCCATGTTTGTCACTGGCAGACAAAGACAATATTGCAAATGGTAAAACCAGATAAAACAAGTTGAAACCGTATATGTCAACGCCATAACAACCGTAGGCAAATGCAACACAAAATATGCCCATGCAAATTCGCTCATCCAACGTAAAACGGCACTTTATACCCCTAATTAGCACTGCATAACATACGTTTGTGCAACTTAGTGCAAATATTGCAGTCACAATCAATGTCAATGCAAAGCGCAAACCATCCCCATGCAACAATAGGGATGTCAGCCCTTCTGCAAGGGAGCAAAAAAAGGCGCATAGTATCACCGACCATGTTGGAACGTTCTTTTTAAACCGAGTGTAAGCAAAGTATAAAACGACAAAAACCACGGGTGGCAATGCAAGAAAAATCAAGCCTATCCAGTCTTTTAAAAACACCCCACCTGCAATGATAAAAAGCGGGGATAATATGACAAGGTTTTGCCTTGCATACACCAATCCACCAAACAAACCAACTGCAAGGGCGTAGCCGACTTTCCCCGTTGAAAAGAACAATATCATAAGCAGAAACTCAACAGTGTATTCAAGGGCCTTTCGTGTGTCCAAAACGTATGCGGTGGGTCTTTTCTTTTTCAATACTCTTTGTGCTTTCATATGTAAATTATGCAAAATAAAAACCGTACAAACTTTCGGTTGTACGGTGTATTTTGTCACAATTTTTTGTTTCTTGATTATTGCTATTCTTCCACGGTTTCTTCTATGCCTGTTGCAATGGCTTCTTTTGCCTTTTCTTCTGCCACAAGTCTGTTGAGAATCTTGCTGTAGCCACCACTGCCGTGATGTATGCAACGTGACACACGCGAAAGGGTTGCGCTTGATATCTTCGTCTTCTTGATGACTTGATTGTATGTTGCGCCTTCAAGGAACATTTGAGCAGCGTCAATACGTTGCTCCATCTTTTCGATTTCTGCATATGTGCAAAGATCATCGAAAAATGCTTCAATTTCTTCTTCAGTGTTTAGTTTAGCCAAAATTTCATAAAGTCTCATATTTCACCTTGCCTATATTTTATCACTTTGCTTTAAGAAAGTAAAGGGATAAAGTGGCCATTTTAGTGTTTTTTATCTTTTATTTTTATTCTTTAGTAAACCTACACATTCTCCTGCACCCACAACACTTTTTCAAAAGAAAACGGACACTTCCGTGTCCGTTGTTTCTTTGATTAAAATGCAAAGTGATAGACCAAAAGCAATATTGACGCTATAAAAATTGACGCTCCACCAATAATTATCGCTTCATTAACTCTGCTACCCTTTGTTTTTTCTGCGCGTCTGGTTTTGTATTCTTGATAACTTTCTTTTTTCTTCCAGTCGCGCCTGTTGTTGAATATGCTATGTTTCCAGTTGGACACCATATATCCTATTCCGTCAAAGAACCCTTCATTGGATGACCAAATAAGACCACCTATGCAAACATAGATTACTCCAGCCACATAAAAGGCATCACACAAAAATCTAACAATCTCTTTTGATGGCAGAGTTTCGGTCAACAGTCCATTCAAGCCACAGACTGCCAACACCAACCCTACAAACACAAGGACTAATATTGTTATTGTAATAACTCTCTTTTTCACTTGTTCTGCCTTTTATTTGAGCATTTCTTGATATTTCTTCATTTCCTCGTCATTGCATGACACAAAGTGTCCGGGTGCAATTTCTCTAAATGTAGGACCTTGTACGGAGTAATCGTGATCTGCAAGAGGATTGTATGCAACACGAACTCTACTCTTTTCATATATAGGGTCGGGGAGAGGAATTGCAGAAAGCAATGATTTTGTATATGGGTGCATGGGATTTTTGAACAATTCTTCTGAAGAAGCAAGTTCAACCATGTTGCCAAAGTACATAACTGCGATTCTGTCTGAGAAATATTTGACGACTGAAAGGTCGTGTGCAACAAAGAGGATTGTAAGACCAAGGTCGTGACGGAGTTCGTTCAAAAGGTTGATGACCTGTGCTTGAATTGAAACGTCAAGAGCACTGACGGGTTCGTCTGCAATGATCAATTTAGGTTGCATTATGATTGAACGTGCAACACCAATACGTTGTCTTTGACCACCTGAAAATTCGTGAGGATATCTGCCTGCATGTTCTCTCACAAGACCAACTTTGTCAAGAACTTCATAGACTTTTTCATCTATGACTTGCTTGTCCCTTATACCCCTAATTCTAAGTCCTTCTGCAATGATTTCTCTGACAGTCATACGAGGATCAAGAGAAGCAATAGGATCTTGGAAAATCATTTGGATTTGTGTGACCAAGCGTTCTTTTCTTGCAAAGAAATACTTTTTAATATATTCCATTTGCATTTTCTTGTATTCAGGAGATTTTTTGTCGAGTGCAGCAAGTTTTTCTTTGTACTCTACTTTGACCTTCTCTGCTTGTTCTTTTGCATAATCTTTGTCGCAGCGCTTTTGATCGTGCTTTGCTGCTTTGATCTTTGCATTTTCTTCTTTTGCGATTGCAAGATACTTCTTGATTTCTGCCTTTACGTCAACAGGATTTTCAGCATTCTTTTTGTTCTTGATTGCTGAAACCATTTCTTTGAAAGCAGCCTTTTTTGTATCTTTGTAGGATTTTGTGCCAGCACAAATTCTTCTGCCATCGAAATATACATTGCCCGATGTGCAGTTGTAAAGTTTGATGATGCTTCTGCCTGTGGTTGTCTTACCACAACCGGATTCACCAACAAGACCAAAAACTTCGCCACGTTTGATTTCAAAATTGACATTGTTGACAGCTTTGAGTGTCATTTGTCCAAGTTTGAAATATTGGCAAAGGTTTTCAACCTTCAAAAGCACATCATCTGCATTGTTGTTGCAAGCATCGATGGTGGTTGCACCAGCAACCACATCTTCTGCTACATTTTCTTGGAGAAGAACTTCTTTTTCGTTAATCATATTTTCACTCATAATTAGTTTTCTCCTTTGTTGTTATTTTCGTTCAAGGCTTTCATTCTTGCGATACGGCTTGAAATTGCCTTGGGCAACTCAATTTTGGGCGCATCAGGATGCAAAAGCCATGTTGCTGCTGAGTGAGTTTCACTTATATCGAACATAGGAGGTTGTTCCTCAAAGTCGATCTTCATTGCATACTTGTTTCTTGCAGCAAATGCGTCACCCTTGGGAGGGTAGATCATGTTGGGAGGTGTTCCGGGGATTGCTTCCAACTTTTCATTTGTATCAAGGTCAGGCATTGATGAAAGAAGTGCCCATGTATAAGGATGTGCAGGAGAATAGAAGATATCTTCTGCTGTGCCCATTTCAACAATCTTTCCTGCATACATAACTGCAATTCTGTCAGCCATATTTGCAACAACACCAAGGTCGTGTGTGATGAAGATGATTGAAAGGTTTCTTTCTTTCTTGATCTTGTTAATGAGTTCAAGGATTTGTGCTTGAATTGTAACGTCAAGTGCTGTTGTAGGCTCGTCACAGATGAGAATATCAGGGTTTGCTGCAAGAGCAATTGCGATGACGATACGTTGACGCATACCACCTGAGAATTGGAAGGGATATTGACGATATCTCTTTTTAGGTTCAGGGATACCAACTTCTTCCATAAGTTTCAGTGCTCTGCTCTTTGCAATCTTCTTTGTGACACGATATGCAACTGCTTGTGCTTTTTCCTTGAAGAAATCAATGAGTGCAACTGCTTCAGAGTCTGCATCAAAGTTGTCTTTGTTTTCAATTGCCTTTTTGAAATTCATTGCAAGTTTGTCAATAACCTGCAATATGTTTTCTCTTGCAATGTCAAGATCGATGATTTTGGCAGGAACAACAGTATAGTCAGGTGTCTTGCCTTTTGCAATTATCTTATCATACTTTGCCTTTTCTTTTGCATAACGTTTTTCTTCTTTTATATTTGAAGGTTCAGCACTAAAATAATTTTTGATTGCACGTGTAAGGCTTGACTTGAATGTGTATGCAGTTGAGTTCTTGACAAGAGCAAGTCTGTCAATTGCTGCTTCAACTGCTTCTATAAGTTTGTTTGCTGTTTCCTTGCACACTTTTTTGTCAAGTGTTTGGTCTTCAAATACTGGACGGAGTGTCGCAACGAGATCAAGTGCCTCTTGTTGTTTGTCAAGTGCGATATTGCGAGAATAAATCAAGCCCTTCTTTGCATCTTCTATGAATGCCAACATGAAGTTGTCATCAAGGTATTTGCGCAAGAATTTGTTGAGTTCTTCAGTGGGCATCTCAGGCAATTCTTCTGTGCCAAAGGTGAGGAAATATGCCAATGCAAAGTAGTTGGGCGCAATCTTGTCTTCACTCTTCTTGAGTTCGACAAGAACATTCTTCAAAGGTTCAACACAAGGAGTATAGTCTTTTGCCTTTGTGCAACCCTTTGATGCTTCCTTAAATGTGTCAACAAGATCTTTGACAATAGGATCACAAACATATTCGTGAACAGATTTTTTGACTTCCCCAACAATTTGTGCTCTCTCTGAATTAAAGTCGCTGACAGCATTCTTTTCAATGTGGAAAAGCAAGTCCTCGATATATTCAATTGCAAGATTTGCGCTAGTTTTTGCTTCGTTATATTCAGATTCCAACTTGAGATGCAACACTTCGAATGTGTTGAAATCAACAGTTTTTTGACGGTTTGATTTGCCGATTTCAGAGTTTGCATCAACACCCATTGCATCGTTCATTGCATCGCAAAGGAGTTTGATTGTTTTGTTGAACAATCTTCTTGACTCACGACGATTTGCACGATTCTTCAAAATCATTGCTTCGGTAAGTTGCATGCCGATACGATTGATAGGATCAAGTGCTGACAAAGGATCTTGGAAAATCATTGCAATCTTGTCGCCACGGAGTTTGTGGAATTCTTCTTCACTGATTTGGAGAAGATCCATGCCATCATAAAGGATTTCGCCACTTTCAACGATAGCATTTGCGGCTGATATGCCAATGATTGCCTTGTTGGTGACTGACTTTCCTGAGCCAGATTCACCAACAATTGCAAGTGTTTCGCCTTTGTAAAGGTCAAAGTCTATTCCACGAACTGCTTGAACTTTTCCTGCATCGGTACGGAATGATATTCTGAGGTTATTAACTTCTAATTTCTTTTCCATAGTTTAGCCCTCCGTTCCTCTGAGTTGTGGGTTGAATGCATCTCTCAAGCCATTGCCGAACAAGTTGAAACATATCATAAGCAATGACAAGAACAATGCTGGGAACAAGATGATGTGAGGATATGTTGACAGGGCTGCTTGGCCACCAGACAACAATGTACCAACAGATGTAATCTTGTCCGAGTTGAGGTTGACGATGTTCAAATATGACAAGTTTGCTTCTGCGCCAATAACGCCAGGGATCGTCAAAACACTTGATGTGATGACAGTTCCAATTGCATTAGGCAAAATATGCTTGAACATAAGTCTTCCATCTCTTGCGCCGAGTGTACGTGCAGCAAGGACGTATTCTTGATTCTTGAAACGATAGAATTGCATACGCAATGTTTCTGATGGTCCAATCCATCCAGTGAGCATAAATGCAAACATCAAACTGGGGATAGCACCAATCTTGTGTGCCAAGTGTAAACTGAACAATGTAAACACTGCATAAGTTGGCATTCTGCCCAAAATTTCAATGATACGTTGCATTGTGATATCAAAAACACCACCATAGTATCCTTCAAGGCATCCAATAATTGCACCGATGATGAAGTTTACTGTTGCAACACAAATTGCCAAAAGCAATGAGAATCTTGCGCCTGCTGAAAGACGTGTGAAGATGTCTTGTCCAAATTGGTTTGTGCCAAACCAGAATTCAGGTGCGTTGCCGTACTTGTATTCGAAATAGTTGTATGCATTGACACGAATATACCAGCTGTTTTGCTTGCGAATGCCATATTCATATTGACGTTCGCCTTCTTCAAGGGTCATTTTGCTGGTGTACTTGTCGCGAGGCAAGCCTGTGTTTTCATCAATACCTCTATATGCGATATACTTTGCTTCAAAGTCAACGTCTGATCTATCTGCTTTTACACCAACAGGAATACCCTTCTTTGAGCCTTGTTGTGCAAGAACTTCATACCACATATTTGCATTGTATTGATCGAGAGTTGCTGCTTGATCCTTTGATGCAACAGGGAATGCAGGATAAATGATTTGCACATTGTGTTCATCTTGGTATTTTTGGATATTTGCATATTCTTCATCGGTGACTGTTTTGAACATATTACCTGCTGTATAATATGTGTCAATTTTAACGTCATAAAAATGCTTTTTTGTCACCAATTTACCGTTGGTTGTTTCCACATCATAATGGTCATACACTTCCACGATTGGATTGTGTCCGGTTTCTTTTGCCATTGCCACATATGACCAATATTCTGCTTCAGAAATTGTCACCTTTTTTGTGCCATTCCAGCCAATCCATTCAAGTCCATGAATCTTGGGAAGATAGTTGATGTAATCTTTGTCAACATAGTCCACTTCATAGTGTGAAACTTCAACACCTATGATTGCAAAGAAGACCAACAAAACGATGATGACACCTGCAACGATAGAACTTTTGTTCTTTGCAAAACGACGCATTGCACTGTGGAAAGAACCAATAGGCTTTGTGTCAAACTTCTTGTCATGTATTGCTGCATCCATCTGGGCAAATTCAAAACTGCCAGCTGGAAATTTCTTGTTTTTCAAATCTTCAGTTTTCATTATTTTGCCCCCATTCTAATTCTAGGATCGATGATGCCATAACTTAAGTCAAGTACGATATTTGAAAGCAAACCAAGGAGTGTGTAGAATGCTGTCAACATCATAAAGAAGTTATAGTCAAGGTTGTTGATTGAGTTAAGATACAATGCACCAAGTCCGGGTATTGAGAAAATACGTTCAATAACCACTGAGCCAGCAAGGACTGAAAGGAACTCTGCCATAATTGAAGGGAAAATGACAACCATTGAGTTTCTCAATGCGTGACGAATGACTGCCTGTCCTTTTGTGAGACCCTTAGTTCTTGCAAGGAGCATGAATTCATTGGTGAGAACTTCTGAAAGTTCTGCACGCGTTCCTCTTGTATAACCAGCAACAGTGCCAAATGACAACGACATAATTGCAGGACAAAGCGATACAAACATGCTCCATGTGAAATAGTCTGTTGATGCTTCCATTTGGAAGGGGAACCAACCAAGTTTGAAGCAGAACAAATATTGTACCAAAAATGCATAAACAAATGCTGGCACTGAAACCATAACCATAACACCTGTTGAAATGATATGATCTTCGATTTTATTTTTGCGCAATGCTGCAAAAATACCAAGACCAATACCAATAGGCACTGCAATTATGGTTGTATAAATGTTGAGCAAAATAGTTGCAGGCATCTTTGATTTGAACACCTCTGCAACCTCTTGTCCACGATAAATTTGTTCGCCGACGCCCCAATCCCATCTAGTTAAGACTGCCTTCAAGAAAATACCGAATTGTTCCATAATCGGCTTGTTGTAACCAAGAAGTTCCCTGCGCATTTCAATAAGATTTGAGTCTTGGCCGAATGTCTTGATATCAGGCAATGGCAACAATTTGACAAGCGTAAATGTGATGATCAAAATTGCCATATATGTAAAAACCAACAAGCCAAGTCTTTTAAGTATGTACTTGAAATAATACATTAAGCGCTGTACCTCCTTTATATAATTTAATTATTAGTATAGTCATATATAGTCGC
>JAZRGC010000008.1:0-15376 GCA_045643985.1 Clostridia bacterium | reverse complement strand
TCTTAAATTCATTAGTTTTGCCACGAAGTTCTTCGTCAGTCAACGCCTTGAAACTTTCTTCAAGACTTTCAATTTTTTGCGCTATTTTCTTGAGTTTGCGGACTTTACGTTCGTTTTCATTGAAAATTGATGCCATTTTTCTCCTTTTGCCTATTCTATACGCGTGTAGGCATACACTCAATTTGTAATAGCCCACCAAATGCATTATTGGTGGTGTTTATGGTTTGACAGATCACTCCATCAATGGTTTCAATTTTGTTATGCAAGCCGTCAGCACACTGACTTCCTTGCATTTTCCTTTCAAAAGTGCTTTCGTGCATTCATTGGCAGTTGCCCCTGTTGTGAAGATGTCATCAACAAGCAAAATCTTCCTGTCTTTCACTTGTGGAAACACCACTTCAAAACACTTGTCAAGGTTTTCTGCTCTTTCCTTGCCACTCAATTCCTTTTGAGTTGCAGTGGATCTCACTTTCTTCAAAGCAGGCAGGACAGGAATATTCAACCTTTTGCCCACTTCATAGGCAAGGAGTTCTGCTTGGTTGAATCCCCTTTTCTTTTCATCTTTTTCAAACATCGGCACAGGCACAATAATTTCGCCTTCCATACGATATTTCAAAAAGGTGTCTGCCATCATTGCTCCAATGGTCTTGACAAGATATTTCTTTCCACCAAACTTCAATCCGTGGAGCATTTCTCTTGCATTGCCATCGTATATCAAGGGCGAGCGATTGACTTTGAACAGACTGGATTGCTTTTGACACCTATCACAGTACTGGGCTTCATTGTCAATGGACACACCACAATTCAAGCAAATATCTCCATCAATAAATGGCAACTTTTCTATGCACTTTGCACAGATGTTGTAGCGTGACTCCACCCTCAACTCATCTCCACACAAATCGCAAGTGAGATTTTCAGGATAAATCAAATCCTTCATTTTGCTGGGGAGTGTCTTGAAGAAGTCGCCCAATTTGTCTTTTGTCTTTGAGCCGTTCTTTGCCAAATTATCTGTTGATTTCATCGTTTATAAGGTTGATGAGAAGTGAGTATCTTCTTGCAGTCTTGTTGTTTCTCACCATATTGCCGACAGTGTTTCTGTTGCCTGCAATGACCACCATTTTCTTTGCTCGTGTCACTGCTGTATATAAGAGATTTCTTGATTGCAACATATAGTTTGCATCAAGCGCAATGACCACGTTGTCAAACTCACTGCCTTGTGATTTGTGGATGGTGACAGCATATGCCAAAGCAAGTTGCTCAGCATCGGCATATTGCAAAACAGACACTTTATCCCCATCAAATCGCACTGTAAACTGCATAAGTTGCATATTGATGCTTTCAATGACGCCTATATCACCATTATATACGCCCATGCCACGCTCAACCTTGAAACCTGTGGTTTGAGTCCATTCAAGTTGATAGTTGTTTTGCATCTGCATCACTTTGTCCCCTTCACGGAAAATGAATTCGCCATGTCGAAACTCCTTCTTTTCCTTGGCAGGTGGATTGAGCACAGATTGCAGATATCTGTTAAGATTGTAGATGCCTGCAGAGCCACGTTTCATTGGGCAAAGCACTTGTATGTCATCCGGTGTGACGCCAAGATATTTGGGCAGTCGCTTTGTCACAAGTTCGATTGTTGTTTTTGCAATTTCTTCGGCACTGCCTTTTTCTTCAAAGAAGAAGTCCTTGCTCTTGTTGTCCATGACGGGCATAACCCCGTTGTTGATCATATGGGCATTGGTGATGATGTGGCTGTCTTCGTCTTGACGATAGATTTGTGTGAGATAACTGACAGGAAACTTGCCTGAGGCTATCAAATCCCCAAGAACGTTGCCTGCGCCAACTGATGCAAGTTGATCCTTGTCCCCAACAAGGACAAGACGTGCGCCATTGTTGATGGCTTTTACAAGGGCATTGAAGACATATTCGTCAACCATACTCATTTCATCGACAATAACCACGTCAACTGGGAGTCGAGTTTGGTCATTGTACGTAAAAAAGCCACGTCCGTCTTTGTAATCAAGGTCAAGAAGACGATGTATGGTTTTGGCTTCAACACCTGTTGCTTCGCTCAGTCGCTTTGCTGCTCTGCCTGTGGGCGCACAAAGTGTAACTCTTTGATTGAGGTTTTTGAAAAGGTGCAAGATACACTTGACAATGGTGGTTTTTCCTGTGCCGGGGCCACCTGTGACAATTTGCACACCGTTTTCAACAGCCGCCTTCACTGCTTCAATCTGTTTTTCGTGGAGTGTGATGCCAACTTCATTTTCAAATGCACTGACTGCATCACGGACGTCAACCCTGAAATCTGCAGCCCTTGCTTGAATGTTGATGAGCCTACGTGCAATGCTTGCTTCTGTGTCATATTGGTGTTTGAGCATAATTGCAATATGCTCCCCTGTGTCATATCTCACAAGGTCGCCAAAAAGCACAAGATCATCAACGTTGTTCTTGATTCTTATCTCAGGTTCGTCACAATCAAGGGTTAATAGGTCAAAAGTGAGTCCAAGAAGTTCGTTTTCGGGCAAATACGTGTGTCCGCCCTTGTTGGCTGCTTCCTTCAATGTGTAGATGATGCCTGCTGTGATACGATAGTCGCTATCCTTTGCAATGCCCAATTCGTTGGCAATCCTGTCGGCTGTTGCAAAGCCTACACCATCAATGTCATCAACAAGCATATATGGATTTTTCCTGACAAAATCTTCAGTCTTGTCTTCATAGACACGATAGATTTTGAGAGCGAGATTTATGCTTATGCCCAACTCTTGCAAGAATACAATGGAGTCCTGCATGCGCATAATCTTGGTATATTCCATACCAAACTCAGTGGCTTTTCTAAGGGATATGCCACGGACTTTGCTCAGTTCAACAGGAAATTTCATCATCTCAAGAGAGTTGACTCCAAACCTATCAACTATGGCTTCTGCCGTGATTGGTCCTAAGCCATGGATCAATCCACTGCCAAGAAAACGTCTTATGCCATCAATTCTTGATGGAGCAGACACAAACACTTTGTCTGCAAAGAATTGTCTGCCATACACTGTTTTGGTTTGAAACTTGCCTTCAACTCTAATGTTTTGTCCTTCGCTGACAGGTGGAAAATTGCCTACAACAGTATAGACACTGTCTTCCATTCTCATATCAAGAACAGTATAACCAGTGTCTTCACTCCTGAAGATTACGGATTTAATTTCGCCACGAAGTTCCATTTTTGCCTGTCAATAAAGGTTTTTTGCGTTTTTTAGGCTTTTCAGCCTGTCTTTTTATATGAAAAAACAAGGTTAAACCCTTGTTTTTTCATTAGTTTCATATTCTTGAAAGTGCTTCCTTGATTTCTTCGACTTTGTCCAATCTTTCCCAAGGGAAAATATCTCTGCCAAGATGTCCGTAGTTGGCACTTGCACGATAGATGGGTCTGTCGAGTCCAAGTTTCTTGATGATTGCTCTAGGGCGCAAATCAAAGCATTGGTTGATGATGTCAACAATCTTGTCATCACTGATGATGCCTGTGCCATAACTGTCTGCATAGACTGCCACAGGGTGTGACATGCCGATTGCATAAGCAACTTGCACTTCAAGACGTCTTGCAACACCTGCTGCAACAAGGTTTTTACAGATGTATCTTGTCATATAAAGACCACTTCTGTCAACTTTGCTGGGGTCTTTGCCACTGAGTGCGCCACCACCGTGACGGCACATTCCACCGTATGTGTCAACAATGATTTTTCTGCCTGTAACACCTGTGTCGCCCATAGGTCCACCAACAACAAATCTTCCTGTAGGATTGACGTAGATTTTTGTGTCTTCGTCAAAGTATTCTGTAGGGATTGCCACCTTGATGACCTTTTCGATGATATCTCTTTCAAGGTCTTGCATATCAACGTCTTCTGAGTGTTGTGTTGAAACGACAATTGTGTCAACTCTTTCAGGAACATTGTCAACATATTCAACTGTCACTTGTGCTTTTCCATCGGGACGGAGATATGTGATTTCGCCATTTTTGCGAGCCTCTGTAAGACGTGCTGTCAATGCGTGTGCAAGGACAATGGGCAAAGGCATAAATTCCTTTGTTTCGTCTGTTGCATAACCAAACATCATGCCTTGGTCGCCTGCGCCTTGACGTTCAAATTCATCTTCTTCGCTTTCGCTGTCGGTTGCTGAATCAACACCTTGAGCAATGTCAGGTGATTGTTCATCAAGAGATGAAATGACTGCACAGGTTTTGTAATCAAAGCCAAGTGAACTATCATCATAGCCAATATCCTTGATGACACCACGTACGATTGCAGGGATGTCAGAATAATGGTCGGTTGACACTTCGCCAAGAACCATAACCATACCTGTGGTTGCGCAAACTTCTATGGCGACTCTTGCAGAGTTGTCCTCTGCATAGATGTCGTCAAGAATTGCATCTGCGATTTGGTCGCAAACTTTGTCAGGATGTCCTTCTGTTACGCTTTCAGAAGTAAAAAATCTTTTTTCCATAGTGTTTTATTAGATAATGTCGTCGTCTGTTGCTTCTGCGGGGACTGTTGTGATGTCTTTGTAGATCTTCATACCTGTGCCTGCAGGGATCAACTTGCCGATGATAACGTTTTCTTTAAGGCCAACAAGTGGATCAATCTTGTTCTTGATTGCTGCATCTGCAAGAACTCTTGTTGTTTCTTGGAATGATGCTGCTGACAAGAATGATTCGGTTGCAAGTGCTGCCTTTGTGATGCCAAGGAGTGTTCTCTTTGCGCTTGCAGGGATGCCACCTGCTTCCATTGCTCTTTCGTTTTCTTCTTCGTATGTGAAGATGTCAACGAGTGTGCCGGGGAGCATTGTGGTTGAGCCTTGTTCTTCAATGCGAACCTTACGGAGCATTTGACGAACGATGACTTCGATGTGCTTGTCGTTGATTTCAACACCACTGAGGCGATATGTTGCTTGAACTTCTTTTGCAAGATATTCTTGAACACCATTGACACCCTTTGCTCTGAGCATTGCTTGAGGATCGATTGAACCCTTTGTGAGAGGATCACCAGGATTGATGTCTGCGCCTTGTTTTGCAACGATCTTTGCGCCATAGGGGATGTCATAGACTCTTTCATCATCGCCTGTGATTGTGATCTTACGATTGTCATCGCTGATGGTCACAACACCTTTGTTTTCTGCAATGATTGCTTGTCCCTTAGGTTTACGTGCTTCAAAAAGTTCTTCAACACGAGGCAAACCTTGTGTGATGTCATCGCCTGTTGCAACACCACCGGTGTGGAATGTTCTCATTGTGAGCTGTGTACCAGGTTCACCGATTGATTGTGCAGCAATGATACCAACTGCTTCGCCAAGTTTGACGGGGTTGCCACTTGCCATATTCTTGCCGTAGCACTTTGCACAGACACCGTTTCTTGTCTTACATGTAAGGACTGAACGGATGTGAACTGAAGGAAGGTTGTGGAGATCTTCGCCATCTGCAATCCATTTTGCTTTGAGTGCCTTGTCGATTGCCTTTGCTTGATCGGTTGAGATCATTGTGTCTGCTTCTGCAAGGATTTCGCCGGTTGCAGGATCAATGACGTCCACCATTGCATATCTGCCAGCAATTCTGTCTGCGAGTGATTCGATTTCTGTCTTGCCATCCATGATGGGTGTGACTTTCATACCCTTTGTATCGCCACAATCTTGTTCACGGACGATAACTGCGTGTGAAACGTCAACAAGACGTCTGGTAAGATAACCTGAGTCAGCAGTCTTAAGTGCTGTATCTGCAAGACCTTTACGGCCACCGTGTGATGAAATGAAGTATTCGAGAACTGAAAGACCTTCACGGAAGTTTGCACGGACAGGAAGTTCGATTGTTTCGCCCTTAGGATTTGCCATCAAGCCACGCATACCTGCAAGCTGACGAATCTGTGACATGTTACCACGAGCACCTGAGTTTGCCATCATCCAGATGGGGTTGAAGTCGTCAAGACCTTGGACAAGTCCTTTTTCGACTTTTTCAGTTGCATCTTTCCATGTTTCGATGACTTTTTGATATCTTTCTTCTTCGGTGACTTGACCACGTGCGTAGTACTTGCCTATTTTGATGACTTCTTTTTCTGCTTCTTCTATAACTTGTTTCTTATTCGCAGGCACGTGCATATCAAAGACGCTGGTTGTGATTGCGCCAATAGTTGAATACTTGTAGCCCATTGATTTGATGTCGTCAAGAACGTTTGCAGTTTCAGTTGCACCATGATATTTGAAGCAGTTGTCAACGATCATTGAAAGTTGCTTCTTGCCAACAGCGATTGCCTTTTCGCCAAGGATCTTTTGGATTGCCTTGCGAAGTGTTGTCTTTTCAAGGACTTCTTCTCCTTCAATTGAAACACCGTTTGCAACAGCCTTTGCGATTTCATCGATGATTGCTTGTGCGCTTGCATCTTTAAGGTCAGGTCTGCGAACGATTGCTTTGACTTCGTCAACAGTCTTTGCGACTGCAAGTGCTTCAAATTGTTTTTGGTCGATGAGGCAGTTTACGCCGAGAATACCATTGAGTTCAATTTCACCACCAAGATTGTCGTTTTCTCTGTCGATGAAACGAAGGTCTTGAGGGAGTTTTGAGTTGAAGATGCAACGGCCCACTGTTGTGTGGATCATTCTTGAGCCTGTTGTGCCGTCTGCCTTCACGTAAGGTGTACGGATATAAATGAGTGATTGAAGTGTAAGATCACCACATTGATATGCCATCATTGCTTCATCAAATGAAATGAAACTCTTGCCTTCGCCAAGTGCGCCGGGACGGACGATGGTCAAATAGTATGAGCCGAGAACCATATCTTGTGTAGGTGACACGATAGGTTTGCCGTCTGACAACTTCAAGATGTTGTTTGTACAAAGCATCAAAATTCTTGCTTCAACTTGTGCTTCGATTGAAAGAGGCACGTGGACAGCCATTTGGTCGCCGTCAAAGTCGGCGTTGAATGCGCTACATGCAAGAGGATGCAATTTGATTGCTCTACCTTCAACAAGGACAGGTTCAAATGCTTGGATACCAAGTCTGTGGAGGGTAGGAGCACGGTTGAGAAGGACGGGGTGATCCTTGATGATTTCTTCAAGAATATCCCATACTTGGTGTTTGCCTGTGTCAACAAATCTCTTTGCGCTCTTGATGTTGTGGCAGAGATTTTGTTCCACAAGTTTCTTCATAATGAAAGGCTTGAAAAGTTCAAGTGCCATTTCTTTTGGCAAACCACATTGATAAAGTTTGAGTTCAGGACCAACAACGATAACTGAACGGCCTGAGTAGTCAACACGTTTACCAAGAAGGTTTTGTCTAAAACGACCTTGCTTACCACGGAGCATGCCAGAGAGTGATTTGAGATCTCTGTTGCCGGGACCACTGACTGCTTTGCCACGACGGCCATTGTCGATGAGAGCGTCAACTGCTTCTTGGAGCATACGCTTTTCGTTTCTGACAATGATGTCAGGTGCGCCAATGTCTTTCAACTTCTTCAAACGATTGTTACGGTTGATGACTCTACGATAAAGGTCATTAAGGTCGCTTGTTGCAAAACGGCCACCGTCAAGTTGAACCATAGGACGGAGATCGGGAGGAAGGACAGGAAGCACGTCAAGGATCATCCATTCAGGACGATTGCCACTGCTACGGAATGCTTCCACGATTTCAAGACGTTTGACTGCACGCAAACGTTTTTGTCCTTGACTGCTTTCAACGATTTCCTTAAGTTCGACTGCATCTTTGTCAAGGTCGATTTCCATAAGGAGTTCCTTGATTGCTTCTGCGCCCATACCGACACGGAGTGTCTTGAATGTTTCGTAATCGTATTTGTCCATAAGTTCACGGTATTCTCTGTCAGAAACAACTTGTTTCTTCTTGAATTCCATAACCTTACCGGGATCGAGAACGATATGGTTTACGAAGTAAAGGACTTGTTCAAGTTCCTTTGGTGAGATGTCAAGGAGAAGGCTGATACGTGAAGGCACACCACGGAAATACCAGATGTGTGAAACGGGAGTTGCAAGTTCGATGTGTCCCATTCTTTCACGACGCACTTTGCTCTTTGTCACTTCAACGCCACACTTTTCGCAGACGACACCTTTATAGCGAATTCTCTTATAGCGACCACAGTGACATTCCCAGTCACGTGTAGGTCCAAAGATTTTTTCACAGAAAAGACCGTCTTTTTCAGGCTTTTGTGTGCGATAGTTTATTGTTTCGGGTTTGGTGACTTCACCATGAGACCATTCTCTGATCTTCTCTGGTGAAGCGATACCGATTTGTATTGAATCAAAATTGCTCAGTTCGTACATAATTTACCTCCTATTCTTCGTCGTTTCCGCCATAGCCGAAGGGGTCATTTACGTCCACTGTTCCTTCTGTGAGTGCTGCAAAGATGTCAGCGTCATCATCTTGAACGGTGTCGAAGAGATTGTCGAATGCATTGCCTTCTGTCTTGAAGCTTTCAAAGATATTTCCGCCGCCGAAGACGTCAATTTCCTTGAGCTCTTCATCTTTCTTGACAACAGTTGATTCAAAGTCCATATCCTCATCGGATTCACGGATCTTGATTTCATCGTATTCATCTGTAAGGACCTTGACGTCAAGACCAAGTGATTGGAGTTCCTTGGCGCGAACCTTGAATGATTCAGGAATGCCGGGCTCTGAAATGTTGTTGCCCTTGACGATTGATTCATAAGTCTTGACACGACCGATTGTGTCGTCTGACTTGACTGTGAGGATTTCTTGGAGCATATTTGCTGCGCCGTATGCTTCCAATGCCCAAACTTCCATTTCGCCGAAACGTTGTCCACCAAATTGTGCCTTACCACCGAGAGGTTGTTGTGTGACAAGGCTGTAAGGACCTGTGCTTCTTGCGTGGATCTTGTCATCAACAAGGTGATGGAGTTTGAGATAGTACATATAACCAACTGTGACAGGATTTTCAAAAGGTTCACCGGTACGTCCATCAAAGAGTTGGATCTTGCCGTCAACCTTACCACTTGCGTTGACAAGTCCGTTTTCGCTGAACAGTTGTTTGATGTCTGCTTCGCTTGCGCCGTCAAAGACGGGAGTGCTGATCTTAAGACCAAGCATATTTGCAACCAAGCCAAGGTGTACTTCAAGAACCTGACCGATGTTCATACGTGAAGGAACACCGAGGGGGTTAAGTACGATTTGGACAGGTGTGCCGTCTGCAAGGTAAGGCATATCTCCTCTGCGGAGAACACGTGAGATAACACCCTTGTTACCATGACGTCCTGCCATCTTGTCGCCAACAGAGATCTTTCTCTTTTGTGCGATGTACACACGGACAAGTTTGTTTACGCCGGGGCTGAGTTCGTCACGATTCTTACGTGTGAAGATCTTGACATCAACAACGATACCATCTTCGCCGTTGGGGACACGGAGTGATGTGTCACGGACTTCTCTTGCCTTTTCACCAAAGATTGCACGAAGGAGTCGTTCTTCAGGTGTAAGTTCTGTTTCGCCCTTGGGTGTAACCTTACCAACGAGAATGTCGCCTGCTTTGACTTCTGCGCCAACTCTTACGATACCATCTTCATCAAGGTTGCGAAGTGCATCTTCACTGAGATTGGGGATGTCACGTGTGATGATTTCTTCACCAAGTTTTGTGTCACGTGCTTCGATTTCATGTTCTTCAATGTGGATTGAAGTGTAAAGGTCATCTTTGACAAGGTCTTCACTGATGAGGACAGCGTCTTCATAGTTGTAGCCTTCCCAGTTCATAAATGCGATGAGCATGTTTCTGCCGAGAGCAAGTTCGCCTTGATCTGTTGCAGGACCGTCTGCAAGAACTGTACCTTCTGAAATCATTTCACCCTTTTCGTTGTATTTTGGTCCAACGACTTTTTCGCCCTTCTTGACGATAGGATGTTGATTGATGCATGTTGATTGGTTGCTTCTTTCAAATTTTGAAAGAATGTATGTTTCTTCGTGTCCGTCTTCTTCTTCGATGATGATCTTGTTGCTGTCAACATATTTGACAAAACCATCTTTCTTTGCAATCTTCAAAACGCCACTGTCGTATGCAATACGATGTTCAACACCGGTTGCAATCATAGGTGCTTGAGGACGAAGGAGAGGCACTGCTTGACGTTGCATGTTTGATCCCATCAATGCACGGTTTGTATCATCGTTTTCAAGGAAGGGGATCAATGCTGTTGCGATTGAAACCAATTGCTTGGGGCTGACGTCCATAAAATCGACTTCTGCTCTGGGGTATGCATTGATTTCATCACGTCTACGGCAGTTGACACGGTCATTTGCAAAGCATCCGTTTTCATCAAGTGGCTCGTTTGCTTGTGCAACTGTGTAAAGGTCTTCTTCATCTGCTGTCAAATAGACGACATCGTCACTGACTTTGCCTGTTGCTTTGTCAACCTTACGATAAGGTGTTTCGATGAAGCCATATTCGTTGACTTTTGCATATGATGAGAGTGATGAGATAAGACCGA
Source organism: Clostridia bacterium (assembly GCA_045643985.1). GTDB lineage: Bacteria > Bacillota > Clostridia > Christensenellales > CAG-917 > RGIG4097. The sequence goes on along the minus strand of JAZRGC010000008.1, from coordinate 4,909 downwards.
TGTTTTGTCCTTCAGGAGTTTCGATAGGACACAAAGGGCCATAGTGTGTATAGTGGACGTCACGGACGCCGAAGCCAGCACGTTCTCTTGAAAGACCACCGGGGCCGAGTGCTGAAAGTTTACGTTTGTGTGTGAGTTCTGCAATGGGGTTGGGTTGGTCCATAAATTGCGAGAGTTGTGATGAACCAAAGAATTCCTTCACTGCACTTGTCACAGGACGAATATTTATGAGTGTTTGAGGAGTGATTTCTGCATTTTCTTGAGTTGATCTCATTCTTTCGCTGATGACTCTTTCAAGACGGCTGATACCAATACGGAATTGGTTTTGGAGAAGTTCGCCAACTGCCTTAACACGACGATTGCCAAGGTGGTCAATGTCATCGCATGAGCCAAAGCCATATCTAAGACCAAGGTTATAACTGAGGGTTGCAATGATGTCGTCAAGTGTGATGTGCTTATAGACAAGTTTGTCAATGTCTGCCTTGATTGCAAAGATGAGTTCATCTTTGTCTGTAAGTTCATCCATGAGTGCTTTGAGGTGAGGATAATAGACCTTTTCAAGGACACCGATTTCTTTGGGATCAACATCGACAAATGCATCAAGATCAACTGTGTTGTTGCCGATACACTTGTAAGTTCTCATTGTGCCTTCGTTATCTTTGTAACTGAGGTTGACAACGTTGATACCACTGTTTTGGATTCTGTTTGCCACTTCAAGTGAAATGGTTTCGCCTGCTTTGACAAGGATTTCGCCATCTTCATTGACGATGTCGTCTGCTGAAACATTGCCTGCAATACGTGTTGCAAGTGCAAGTTTCTTGTTGTACTTGAAACGACCAACTCTCAAGAGTTCGTATTTCTTTGCATCAAAGAACAAATTGTTGATGAGGATGTTTGCGCCTTCGATTGTAGGAACTTCGCCTGGACGCATACGTTTGAACAAGTCTTCCTTGCCCTTTTCAACTGACTTTGATGTTGCAGGATCTTTTGCGCAAGTGTTTGCGATCATTTCATCGCCACCGAACAAATCGATGATTTCTTCGTCTGTGCCGTAGCCAAGAGCACGCAACAATGTGGTTGTTGTGAGTTTTCTACTGCGATCAACGTGGACCCATGAAATGTCGTTGGCATCTTGTTCAAGTTCAATGTATGGTCCACGGTTGGGGATCACTGTTGTCTTGTAACGAGGGATACCATTCTTGTCGGGTTCGTTTTCGTTGTACACGCCGGGGCTTCTGACAAGTTGGTTGACGATGACACGTTCAGCACCATTGATGATGAATGAACCTGCTTCGGTCATAAGAGGGAAATCTCCCATGAACACTTCTTGTTCCACCACTTCGCCTGTTTCGTTGTTTGTCAATCTCGCCTTGACACGGAGAGGCACAGCATAGGTGGTGTCGCGATCCTTGCATTCTTTGACAGAATACTTGGGATTGCCAACAAGGCTGTGTGACAGAAATTCCAGTTTCAATCTGCCGGAGAAGTCAACGATGGGTGAGTACTCTTTCAACACATCTGCGATTCCGGTGTCAATGAATTTTGCATAGGAACTTCTTTGCAACTCAATAAGGTATGGGATGGGAAGGATCTTTTCATCGGGAATACGTGAAAAAGAGCTTCTTTCTGTCTTGCCATACATTACTTTGTGAATTCTTTGTTGTGACATGCTTCACTCCTTCAATAAAAAATTACCATTTGCTCCCAAAAAAATTTTTTTGCGAATTTTAAATTTTTTGGAAAGGTGTTGTGTTTTTTGCGATTTTGCGCTATACTGATTGTGTTATTTATATCCCCCTACCCCCAAAATACGGGTTTTACGGGTCTAAAAAGCCTACAATCGGCGCATTTTCCTATTTTAGCAGTATTTTTCAAGGTTGTCAAGTGGGCATAGATAATATTTTATCTATTTTTTCACCCCTTTTTCTGCCCAAAATTCCTAAAAAAATCAACGGAAAATCGCCCCGAAAAAAGTCAAAATTTCACCAAAATCTGTCAAATTTTATGGAGAAAACACAATGCGAATCGACAAGTTTTTGAAAGTTTCAAGAGTCATCAAACGTCGCTCAGTTGCAGCAGATGCCTGTGATGGTGGACGTATCGAAATAAACGGCAAGGTGGTCAAGCCATCAAAAGACGTCAAAATTGGCGATGTTGTCACCGTGTCTTTTGGCAATAATACACTCCGTTTTGAAGTCATCGACATCAACGAAAAACAAACCAAACAATCAGCCGAAAATATGTATAGAGTGCTGGAATGACGATTGCAATCGCAATGCAAAATGAAAAAGTCAGTGCGAACATATCAAGTGAATAACCACCCCTTCCTCACGTGTTTCCCCTCATTTGCTTTGCAAAGGGGCACTCGACGCGATTGACGGCTTTACCGTAGCAATGCGCTATTCCGTCACTTCGTTCCTTACGGCACGCGCACATTAGGGATATACCACTCATTATGCCACTTGTCGCTTGGTGAATTTTGAGTGGACCACCAGCGACTGGCGTACTTTCATCTGGTGCTCGGCACTCGCTTTCTCGCAATGAGTGGCGACGCGATTAAAAATCGCTATTCCGTCGCTCACTCCTTACGCGTTCCATCTTCGAATAAGTAAGTGCTTGTATAAGAACCCAACGAATGAGTGAGTGCGAATTTTTCAACCACAATGACACTTTGTGTCAATTCATGCCGAAGGCAAATCATGACACGGCAGTGTCAAATCATGGAGCGAAGCGATAATTCATTCAACAAAAAAACCACCATCTAAGGTGGTTTTTGTTTTTTAGATTGCTTTTTCTTATTCTTCCACAGGTGTTTCTTCTGTTGTTTCCACCGTGGTTGTTGTGGGTTGTTCCAGTTTCAATTCCTTTTCCTTTTTGTTGACTTTGGCAAGTTTCACTGCGCTGACAATCAAGATGACCAACGATGCTATCATTATGACTGCTGTCACAATCAAAATTGCCAGCAATTTGCCTGCATCACTTGTGAATCCTTCTTCATTCAAGCCCACTGCCAGTGCAAGTGCCACATAAAACAAGAATGTGCCGTATGCACTCACGGGAAACAACAATGCACTGACCACTATGCCGACAATGTATTTGACCTTTCCTTTCATAGCCGTATCCTCCTTTATTTCTATCTAAAATATATCACAATGTGACATTTATGTCAATATTTCAAATTTTTCCATCTTGACCTTCTCACATTTTCAGTGTAATCTATTATATAGATATGAGGTGACTATGAAATCTATCAACGTTATCATTCCTGCCGGTGGCACAAGCCAAAGGTATGGTGAAGAAAACAAACTCTTTGCAAAATGTGGCAAAGGTTGTGTGCTCACTGAGGCACTGACACCTTTCCTTGCATTTGATGAAGTAACAAAGGTTATTGTGGCAATCCACTCATCATACTTTGATGAATTGATGAACTGGCTCAGCATTCTGCATCTTGATGAAGATGACAGAATCACTTTGGCAATCGGTGGCGATACTCGCACAGAAACCGTCAAAAACGCCTTCCGTTCACTGACCGATGATTGCACTCACGTCCTTGTCCACGATGGGGCAAGACCTTTTGTGTCCAAAGAGTTGATTGAAAGAGTCATTTCTGCCCTTGACACTCACAAAGGCGCAGTGTCTTTGCTCCCCCTTGTTGACAACGTTGCAAGTGTAAAAGACGGAGTACAATCCCGTGATAGAAACCACTATCGACTTGTCCAAACCCCTGCCGGATTTGAAAGAGAAATCTTTGAAAAAGCGTATTCTAATGCAACCACTTCTGCCCTTGACGACTTGACCACCGTCCAAGCAGTGTATGACGGACCTATTGCTCACGTAGAAGGGGAAGCCAAAAATAGAAAAATAACCCACAAGGGAGATTTGTCACAAAATAGAGTTGGTTGTGGATATGACATCCATCGCACAGAAAAAGGAAATGGCATCACTTTGCTAGGTGTAAAAATTCCCACCGATTTCTCCCTTGTCGCCCACAGTGATGGCGATGTGCCCGTCCATGCAATTATGGATGCAATCCTGTCTGCTCTTGGCAAAAGAGATATTGGGCATTACTTCCCTGTTGATGATCCCAAATACGACAATGCCGACAGCCTTGAACTCCTTGATGAAGTGATGACAATCTGCCACAATGAAGGATACAAGGTGGACAACGTGTCCGTGACAATCATTGCAGAAAAGCCAAAAATCGCACCACACATAAATGAAATGCGCGCACGTGTGTGCACACACCTTGGTGTTGCAGAAGACTTTGTTGGCATAGCAGCCACCACCAATGAGCAAGTTGGAGATATTGGTCAAGGCAATGCAGTTGGCGCATATGCAACAGTGCTCCTTTCCCCTATCTAAACCACTTTCTTGACAACCACCGTCCAAATGGGTTATAATCCCCCCACTTGGACAAAATATGCCTGCATAGTTAAATGGATATAACAGTCCCCTCCTAAGGTTATGCTACATCCGTCTAAAATCACGCTATTTTGAGTGTTTTTGAGCCATTTTCGTTAGTTTTTGAGGTCAAAAAACCGCAAAAACCCGAAACGGTCATTAAAATGGTCATTAAATTAAATATTTATAGTATTTTATACTATATGTGCCTGTAGTTTAACGGATAAAACGGTGGCCTCCTAAGCCATTGCTCTGGGTTCGATTCCCGGTAGGCACGCCAGAAAAAAAGTCGCTTTGAGTAAATCTAAAGCGACTCTTTCTTTTTTATTGTGTGTTTTTCTAATCCACTCCCCACCACAATGCTTCTTCATCAAAGCTTAACAGTTTTTCAAGTTCATCAAAATTATAAGGATAGGCACTATATCCACAATATCTTTCCACGTTACCAGACCCAAAATTGATTTCTAGTTTCCATTGTGTTCCATCTAAAACGATATATCCATATTTT
>JAZRGC010000007.1:0-5257 GCA_045643985.1 Clostridia bacterium | reverse complement strand
AAAATGTTGTTTGTGCCGATGCCTGTTCTTTCTGCACCATAGTAGTGATTGGTGAGATTAAGGAAATAATAGTCGGCTTCGTAAATACGTCTTCTGTCTTCATCTGCATTGTAAATGAAGCGTGACACTTTTCTGTATTCTTCGTTGTAGTAATAGGTGTAGTCATCATCCTTGGTCACCGTCCAGTCTTCGTGGATGAAGAACTCGCCACCACCCATATATGTGACTTCGTTGTAGTAGTTGTCTTCATCGTTTTCGTGGTAAGTGCCCTTTTCAGTGCCGTCAAGATTGTCTGCGCCTTCTTCGGGGATTGAGAAGATTCTTGTCACATCAATGCCGTCTTCGATTGTGCCTGTTGCAACAATATATTTGCCGTCAAATCCTGCAAGGTTTGACAATGAGCCACCAACGTTTCTCACGTGGCATGCAAGACGTCCTGTTGAGATACGATAGATTGATGTATATGATGAACTTGATGATGAGTTTTTGTCATAAACGGGGTTTACTGCAACAAGTTCGCCATCTAAAACCCTGATTACTTCATCAATGGGGCGACTGCCTGCGCCTTGAACAACGTCTTTGAGCACCACTTTGCCGTCAAAGTCTGTCACATACATTTCGCCACTTGCATTTTTGAGCACAATGCTTCCGTTGGCAACTCTAAGTGCTGTGATTGCAAGATTTTCAAACATAACCTCTGTTGTGCCACACTTGATGATTCCAAGATAGGTTGCATCGCCCATGGTCTTTTTCACAACAAAAGCGTCAAGGTCTTTGACATAGCCACTGTTTGAATTTTTGAATTCGGTTGATGATGTTGATGGTGCATAAAGTGACCAATCTTTGGGGATTGCTGAAATTGCCACTTCATAGGAAGTGAATTCTTTGCTTGAATCGTGATTGACGTAGATGCCGTTCAATCCAACACCATTGTCTTCGGTTGGATTGCATGCAAAAAGCACGAAAGTGCTTATTACAAGGACAAGCACCAATGCAAATGTTTTGATTTTTTTCATATAAACTCCGTAAAGTAATGTTTGCCTATTTTCAGTCCTAAAACCTGACTTATGATGTCAGCAAGGACCATATTTGCTTTTGTTTTCAGTTGTGCAGGGATTTGCCTATCTTCCCCACTGATGTATTTTCTGGATATTGAGTCAATGACTATGCCTTTGTACTCTCTGCAATGTGAGCACACTATGCCATCCTTGTCGCTGAATACTGCATCGTCTTCAATTATGCAACCACAACTGCCACAGGTGGCAAAATCCACTTGATAGCCATTGTCGCTTAATGCATACAACAAAAAGTCCGTGACACCTTCTTCTGCGCCCTTACCTTCATATGCCATGCCTTTGAGCACTTCGATTGAGTGCATAAACAGTGCAGGGTTGCTTTCAAGGGACAACTTTTGCAATCCTTCAAGGATTAGTGCCGAAGCATAGTACTTTTCAATATCCAAGGTTATGGGCGAAAAACTGTCAATTTGGTTGCAGTCTGCAAGGACAAGTCGCTCAGGCTTGCCTGCAAGCATATACTCGCCAAAATTCATAGGCTCAGTTGCATAGCGAAGTTTTGCCTTTGGTTTTAGACAGGATTTTGCAGTGACAGTCAACTTGCCTTCCTCAATTGAAACAAGTGTCAAAATCATATCCGTATCACCATAAGGCACTGCCCTTGTGACTATTGCTGTAACCTTTTTCGCATCCATTATTTTTTCAAATCTTTGATGTCGTAGCCAAGTTCTCTCATAAGATAATCGCTGTTGCGCCAGTCAGGCTTTGCCTTGACGTACAGTGTGAGGAAAACTCTTTCCCCTGCCATTTCTTCAAGGTCACGTCTTGCTGCGCTTGCGATTTCTTTCAGTGTGCTTCCACCCTTGCCTATGACGATTGCCTTGTGTGATTGCTTTTCCACAACGATGTCGGCATCAACTTCATAGATGGGCTTGTCTTCTCGCATTTCAAACTTGTTGATATAAACACCAATTCCGTAGGGGATTTCCTTGTCAAGAAGATAGAGTGCTTTTTCACGGATGATTTCTGCTGCCATAAAGCGCATACTGCTGTCCGTAAACATTTCTTCGGGGAACATTTGCACTCCTTCGGGGAGCAATGGAAACAATTCGTCAATGATTGGTTCAAGGTTTTCGCACTTCTTTGCAGAAATTGGCACAACTGCCTTGATTCCGGGGAATGCAGTAAGTTTTTGAATGGCTTCAAGCATTGTTGTCCTTGTTACTGCGTCTTCCTTGTTGAGCACAACCACAAGAGGCTTTGAGTCTTGATGCTTTTCTATAAACTCATAGTCTTCTTTTTGGATTCCTTTGGCTGTGTCTATGACATAAAGAACTCCATCAACGTCTTTTAGACCAACTTCCACTGACTTCATCATATAGTCGCCAAGATGATTTTTTGCAGTGTGGATGCCCGGTGTATCTATGAGCACCATTTGATAGTCTTCATTTTGGTGTGTGCCGTTGACAATGCCCAAAATTTTGTTTCTTGTGGTTTGTGGACGCCAAGAAACTATGGCAACCTTTTCGCCAACAAGTGAATTGATGAGTGTTGATTTGCCTGCATTTGCAAGGCCTGTAATACAAATAAATCCTGATTTCATTTTCGTTTGTGTTTTCTGTTTTTATCGTGTGAGCCCCAAACTGTCCATAATTTCTGTCTGCAAGGGGAACATAATCTTTTCGTCTTCTTCTTTTACATGGTCAAATCCAAGCAAGTGGAGCAATCCGTGGCAAGTGAGAAAGCCCATTTCTCTTTCAATACTATGTCCGTATTCCTTTGCTTGCTCTATGGCTCGTGTCCTGCAAATCATAATACTGCCAAGACAAACTCTCTTTCCATAGAAATCCGTGTCATCAAATTGGTCAATGTCTTTGGGCAATTGCAGTCCTTCAAAATAAGGGAAACTGAGCACGTCAGTCACTGCATCAACTTGACGATTGTCCTTGTTGAATTGACGGATGGTTTCTTCATCCACAATTGCAATGTCCGTCACAAAAAAGTTTTGTTGTTGAAGGCGATGAAACACTGCCTTCTCCACCTTTTTCATAAGGGACTTTTCTTTCAATTTTGCGCCACTGAAATTTATCATTATTTCTTTCTCTTGTCGTATGATACTCTGCTGTGATGAATGCTTGGGAGCACGTCAATGATTGTTTCCTTGATTCTTGCAATGTCTTGGATTGTAATGGGGCAATCATCAAATTGACCAAATGTCAGTTTTTCATCAACAAGTTTGTTGACTCTCTCCACAAATTCTTCCTTGTTGTCTGGCATAAATGATCTGCATGCTGCCTCAATTGTGTCTGCAATCATAATTATTGCTGCAACCTTTGTTTGGGGCTTTGGACCTGAATAGGTGTAGTCCAATGTGGGAAGATTGCCTGTTTCGGTCATTGAAAGTGCTTTGTGATAGAAATATCCAACAGGTGTAGTGCCGTGATGTTCTCTGCATATTGCAATGATTTCCTTGGGGAGATGATATTTCTTTGCAAGGATTTCGCCAAAGAGTGTGTGTGCTGTGATCATACTGACACTGACTTCGGGGATGAGTTCATCGTGGGGATTGTAGTTGGATTGGTTTTCTGAAAAATAGTTGGGTGATTTCAGTTTGCCGATGTCGTGATAATATGCGCCACATCTTGCAAGGTGTGGGTTTTCGCCAATTGACTCTGCACAAGCCTCCGCCAAGTTTCCAACAACAAGTGAATGATTGAATGTGCCGGGGGCTTCACTTGCAAGTCGTTTGAGAAGGGGGTGTGAAAGTGATGTAAGTTCGGCAAGTTTGAAGTCGTCTGCAATATTGAAAATCCCTTCAAAAATTGCGCAGAATGGCAATGACAAAAGGATTGCCCCTGCATGTCCACCGTAGCACCAACCCATATTGTAAACAACTGACATTGACACATCGCCCATTGCAAGAGTCATAATCACTGACACGGGCACTGCAATGAGTGCTGCAAGTGCGCTCATAAGCATAAACTTCAAACGTGTATAGTGCCTTGATGCCAATGTGTTGACAAACATTGCTGCAAGCAAGTTGGTGATGATTGAGGCAATGACTGTGTATATATTGATATTGTCTGCAAGTGTATCTGTTGAAATGAAGGACACCAAAAGGAAAAGTGATGTTGATATTGTTGCAATCAAACTTGTTCTTCTGTTGGTGAGCACAAGAATAATCAATGATACAAGGGATATTGGCATCATAAACAAATTGACAAAACAAGCAGTTGCCATAGACAAAATGTATGTGCCTGTGACTACGATGATTGTCAAAGTGAAGTTTCTTGCAAACAACTTGCCTTCCTTTGAAAAACTGTGTACGGCAAAGAACATTGCCCCCATCATAAATACGAATATTGCAAGCCTGCCTGCTGTTTCAAATGCCCTTTCTTCTGTGAAAGCAGAAATAAAGTCGCCTGTTGCAAATATTCCAAAGAGTGCCATGCCCACTGCGCAGACAAGCATCAACGCAAATGTCTTCAAAAATGCAGAAGCAAGTGCTTGGTGTTGCTCTCTCTTTCTTTTTTGATGCTCTGTTAAATCTTTGATATCGTCTATCATAATTTCTCCGTGCGACTACTTGTCGCCGTTTTCATTTTTCTTTTGTTCTCTTTCCTTGTCGGCCTTTTCGTATGCACGTATTATGCGTGATACAAGTTCGTGCCTGACAACGTCACGGTGGTCAAACCTTATGACTTTGATGTCGTCAATCCCTTCAAGGACACTGACTGCATCTTTCATGCCACTGACAACGTGGTGTGGAAGGTCAATTTGTGTTATGTCCCCTGTGACAACAATTTTGCTTCCTTCCCCCATACGTGTGAGAAACATCTTCATCTGCTCACGTGTGGTGTTTTGGGCTTCGTCAAGAATGATGAAACTGTTTGACAAGGTGCGACCTCTCATATATGCAAGGGGTGCAATTTCGATGCTTCCTCTTTCAATTGCTTTGAGATAACTCTCTCCACCCATCATATCTTGAAGTGCATCGTATATTGGACGAAGGTAGGGGTCAACCTTTTCTGCCAAATCACCGGGCAAGAAACCAAGTTTTTCGCCGGCTTCAACTGCAGGTCTTGTGAGGATAATCCTTTCAACCTCATGGTTTTTCAGTGCTGTCACTGCAAGGGCAACTGCAAGATATGTCTTGCCTGTGCCGGCAGGTCCAATGCCAAATACAATTTTGTTTTTGCGAATGGCATCAACATATTCCTTTTGTCCAAGGGATTTTGGAC
>JAZRGC010000006.1:0-2557 GCA_045643985.1 Clostridia bacterium | reverse complement strand
GGATATATCAAAGACATCAACATCCCCTTCGCTTTCGACAGTCACATCATCTAGCGACATTAAAATCTGCACTTTTGGAGATGCAAGTTTTGTCACAAGCGCTCCCAAATGTCCTATGTCACAACCACAAATTTTCACTTTGCCACCCAACAACGCCGTTGCAAGCATAATCGTGCCTGCAACAATTCTATCGGTGACAGGTTTTACCGTTGCCCCACACAAGCCATCAACTCCTGTTATTTTGATGACAGATGTGCCTGCGCCTTTTATTTTTGCACCCATAGCAACAAGCATTTCACAATACGACACCACTTCTGGCTCTCTTGCCACACCAATCAACGTTGTTTCCCCTTTTGCCGTAACTGCTGCCGAAATCAAATTTTCCGTTGCCCCTACGCTAGGATATCTTAAAACAATATCTGTCCCTTTTAATCTTGTGCCTTGGCAATGTACAAAATTTTCGCATATCTCAATTTTTGCGCCCAACTTTTCAAGCCCATTAAGATGAATGTCTATCGGTCTTGCGCCAATCTTGCAACCACCGGGCAAATGGAGTTTTACATCTCCGGTTTTTACAAGCAATGGACCCAACATAAATATTGATGACCTCATCACCGAGGCAAGACTTTCAGGTATGTGGTTATTTTTGACATTGCCAAAAGCAACAATATCCCTTCCGTTCCATTTTGTTTCCAGCGAAAGGATTTCTCTGATCTTAAACATATTGTCCACGTCGCTTATTTGTGGACAATCTTTGATTGTAACCTTGTCTTCCGTCAACATTGCACCAGCAAGCATAGGCAAAACTGCATTCTTTGCCGAATGCAAATTTATTGCGCCATACAACCTTCGTCCACCTTCAATCTCAAACACTTCTTTCAACATACTTCATCTCCATACTATTCATCAAAGTCAAAACACTCACCCTAGATTGTCTTGATATATTCATCAAAATGCCCAATGCCATCAAATATGCAACAAGCGAACTTCCACCTGCACTCATAAATGGCAGTGGCAATCCCGTTGGTGGTATCGCTCCACAGACAACTGCGATATTCAAAGCAGTTTGCACTGCAACAACTGCGCTTATCCCTGTTGCTACATAGCAAGAAAATCTGTCTTTTGCACTTCTTGCTATCATAAAACCCTTCACTACAATAAAAAGGAAAATTCCCACAAGCAACAATACCCCAATCAATCCAACTTCTTCTCCAATGACTGAAAGGATAAAATCGCTTTCTGCAAAAGGCAAAAACAAATACTTCTGCCGTGAGTTGCCAATGCCAACACCAAACAAACCACCTGATCCCAAGGCATAATACGACTGAATAAGTTGATAACCCTCATCAAGTGGCGATGCCCACGGATCAACAAATGCAAAAAGACGTCTTACTCGATATGGTTCGGCAAGAATCAATGCAACACCTGCCCCAAGCAGTGGGACACCCAATGCAAGCAAGTGTTTGATTTTTGCACCACCAACAAAAATAATTATCAAGGTTACAAGCAAGACGCATATAGTGATGGACATATTTGGTTCGAGAAGCAAAAGGATGGCAACCACACCACAAACTGCAAACATAGAAAGCAATTTAAAAACAGTGTTTACACCCTTGTCTGCCAATAATTTTGCAAGAAATATAACCATACCAAACTTGGCGTATTCGCTAGGTTGAATAGTAAAAAAGCCAAGATTAAGCCATCTTTTTGCGCCATAACTTTCAACACCCAACACCGGTACAAACACAAGTCCCAACAATATCAATGAAACTATGTAAACATACACTGCAGATTTTTCTATCTTTTTGACATCAACAAATGTTATTGCAAACATCAAGACCAATCCCAAAACCAGTGCAATTGCTTGAGTTTTTACATAGTGAAACGGATCGCCAAGTTGTATTCCTGCCGAATATGAAGATGCATCATAAATAAATAGAAGTCCTAAGGCAGATAGAATTACCCCAGCAACTCCTATTGATATGTCAAATTTTAGAGACTTGTTTGTCATTTTAAGGCACGAACCAATTTGTCAAAATGACGTCCTCTTTCTTCATAGTTTGAAAAACTGTCAAAACTTTTGCTTGCAGGAGAAAACAGCAGATTTTTTGCGCCTATTGTTTTGGCAAGTTCAAATCCCCTGTTTACACATTCGTCCATGCTATCGGCCAATTCTATTTGTATGCCAAATTTCCCTGCCGATGACAAAATATCGGTTTTATTTTCTCCAAATGCAACAACGGCAACGACCTTTTTATCGAGTGATGCAAACAACTCGTCAAAATTTTCTTTTCGCTTTGCACCGCCAATCAACAAAACAGTTTCTCCTTCCATAGCAGATATAGCCGAAACTGCAGATGAAACGTTTGTTGCTTTGCTATCATTGAAGATTTTTACACCAGATAATTCAGCCACCATTGTGCGTCTAAATTGAGGTCTTGAAAAACTGCAGAGCGCCGATGCAACAGTGTATCTGCTTATACCTTTGTGCATCACAACAGCAACTGATGCAAGAACATTTTCAAGTTCAACCCCTTCAAAATCGATATCGGCAATT
>JAZRGC010000005.1:0-9898 GCA_045643985.1 Clostridia bacterium | reverse complement strand
CAAGATATTTTGACTTTACGTCTTATAGACGTACGTCACAGCAAAATTTGTGCTGTGACGTAATTTGTGTTTTGTGTTGTGAGTTTGATTATTTTTCGTTGAGGCATGCGATGCCGGGGAGCACTTTGCCTTCAAGATATTCAAGTGATGCGCCACCACCTGTTGAGATGTGGCTCATCTTGTCTGCATAGCCAAGTTGTGCAACTGCTGCTGCGCTGTCGCCACCACCAATGATTGTGATTGCATCTGTGTCTGCCATTGCCTTTGCAACTGCATTTGTGCCTGCTGCGAGAATGGGGTTTTCAAAGACACCCATAGGTCCGTTCCAGACAACTGTCTTTGCATTCTTCACTGCGTTTGCAAAGAGTTCTTGTGTCTTAGGACCGATGTCAAGACCCATACGTTCTGCGGGGATTGCATTTGTGGGATAATATTCGATTTCCACAGGTGCATCAATGGGGTTGGGGAAATCAACCACTGTTGCTGAATCGATGGGGAGATAGATTTCCTTGCCAAGTGCTTTTGCCTTTGCGAGCATTTCCTTGCAGTAATCAAGTTTTTCATCGTCAACCAGTGATGTGCCAACACTGCCACCTTGTGCTTTGATGAATGTGTATGCCATACCACCACCGATGATGAGTGTATCACATTTGTTGAGAAGGTTGTCAATGACGTTGAGTTTGTCTGCAACTTTTGCGCCACCAAGGATTGCTACGAAAGGACGGACAGGTTCTTCAACTGCGCCACCAAGGAACTTAAGTTCCTTTTCAATAAGGAAACCACTGACTGCTTCTTTTGCAAAACCGTATTGAACGATGCCTGCTGTTGTTGCATGTGCTCTGTGTGCTGTGCCAAATGCATCGTTAACATAGATGTCACAGAAGTCTGCAAGTGCCTTGCAAAGTTCTTCACTGTTCTTTTCTTCGCCTTGATAGAAACGAGTGTTTTCAAGAAGAACGATTTCGCCATCTTTGAGTGCATTCACTTTTGCATGTGCATCATCACCAACAAGGTCTGTTGCAAATGTGACCTTTCCAGGGAAATGATCGTTGAGTCTGTCTGCAACGGGCTTCAATGTGAACTTTTTGGGGTCATTTTTGAGAGCCTTGTCAAGATATTCTTGCTTTGCTGCTGCTTGTTCTTCTGCAGGAAGTGCTTCAACTGCCTTCTTTTCCTTCTTTGTCAAACCAAAGCCAGGTGTGAAGATGTTGTGAGGCTTGCCCATATGTGAACAAAGGATAACCTTTGCACCATTTTCAACCAAGTGTTTGATTGTGGGAAGTGCTCCATTGATACGGTTTTCATCTGTGATGACACCATCTTTCATAGGAACGTTGAAGTCACAACGGACGAGAACTTTTTTGCCTTTGACGTCAATGTCACGGACGGTCATTTTTGCCATAATGTATTCTCCTTAAATAAAATATTTCAGTTTTGTTGTGGCAATATGCCCTGTGCTTTGTGCAAGCGCATGTGCATATATACGTACCACGATTAAACATTTTAGCACAGTTGCCAAAAAATAGCAAGAAAAATATGCGCCAAGACATAGTCTTGTTTAAATTAAACTTAGACGTGCTCTAAACCAAATGTATATATGAGCATTTCAACCATCATACAAAGTGCGAACATATCAAGTGAATAACCACCCCTTCCTCACGTGTTTCCCCTCATTTGCTTGCGCAAAGGGGACACACTCGACCTCGCACATTAAGGCTATACCACTCATTATGCCACTTGTCGCTTGGTAAATTTTGAGTGGACCACCAGCAACTGGCGTACTTTTGTCTGGTGCTCGGCACTCGTTTTCTCGCCACCCTGTGGCTCGCGTTCCGTCCTTGAAAAAGTGAGTGCTTGTATGAGAACGCCACGAATGAGTTAGTGCTAAAATTCAATCCCCATCTCAATATTTGATCAAACTGTGCAAAATAAACAAAACACGGGTGATACACCAATAAAACATCATACACGAAACGTGTTATTTTATGTTGATATTGAACACTATTCGTGTTTTTATATATTAAAATTGGGTTAAAATAGGCTGTTTTAAGATATATTTGCCCATTATTGAACACTTATCGTGTTTTTAATAAAAACCGTAGAATGACGTGATTTTAAGCAATTTTCACTCTATCGGCACAAGTTAGCACAAAAAAAGCGACCTACTGGTCGCCTTTTATCAACTAATTTGCTTTATTTGAAATTCTAGTTCTTCCAAATCAAGGTTTCGGGATGAGAAAAGTTGAATTTTATGTTTTTTGCAGGGTTTATAAGCAAACTCAGCACTCCAGGCTCTTTTGTACCCATTATTGTATTGAACACAAGCGATCTATATGGCTTGAATCCACACTTTTCCTGCACTCTCTTTGATTGGTTGTTTTTGTTGAAGTGTCCGCACATGAGAAAATCCAAATCAATCTCGTCAAACATATAGTTTATGACTGCCTGCACGGCTTCGGGCATAATGCCCTTGCCCCATTGGTCTTTTGCAAGGTCATAACCAATTTCTCGCCCTTTGTAGCCGTCAAGCTCTGTCAATTTATCTTCTGCAGTATAAAATTCTATAGCAAGAGAGCCAACCACTCTACCGCTATCTTTAAGACAAATGGCAAAAGTTTTGTCTTCATCTATGAACGATTTGAGGATTGTGGCAGATTTTTCTTTGTTTTCATGATGATGCCATCCCGCCATTTCGCCAACGCCTTCAACAGATGCATAAGCATAAAAGTCATCCAAATCGGCGTCCTTGAAAGGTCTTAATATAAGGCGTTCTGTTTCAATTATTTTTCCGTTTATCTTATATTCTGCATTCATATTCTTTCATTTAATGCCTTTGGCATTAGTTTAATACTTTGTGAGATGGCCTTGTTCGAGAAGATGGCTGCAATCGTTTTGACGAATTGCCTCATAGACCACTATTGCAACAGAATTGGACAAGTTCAAACTTCTTGCATCGGCAATCATAGGAATACGGATTGCTTTGTCATAATTGTCATGCAAAAGATCTTCGGGAAGCCCTTTTGTTTCTTTGCCAAAAAGGAAGTAATCTCCGTCTTTCAAGGGCGCTTGATCATATCTTTTTGAGCCTTTTGTGGTGAGATACCACATATTGCCACCCTTGTTTCTCTCAAAAAACTCATCAAGGTTTTCATAAACTGTCACGTCAAGGAGATGCCAGTAGTCAAGCCCTGCACGTTTCAAGGACTTATCGTCAATGGCAAAGCCCAAGGGCTTTACAAGATGAAGTCTTGCCCCTGTTGCTGCGCAAGTGCGAGCAATATTTCCTGTGTTTTGTGCTATTTCAGGTTCTACTAGTACAATGTTGAATGCCATAATAATCTAATATGTATTTAGTTTGCTTGGTTGGTTTTGATCCAGTATCGTTTGAGATTTACGCCTTCTTCTGGTTCAAAAACAGTTGATTCATACTCGCCACCATTGGCAAGCATAACCTTCTCACTGCCAATATTGTCATCATTGCAGGTGATAAGCACCTTGTCAAGTCCTATGCTACTGCAAAATGGCAAAGCCATTTTGAGCATCTCAGTTCCATATCCTTTTCTTCTTTCGGTAGGGCGGATTGAATAGCCAATGTGTCCTGAATATTTTTCAAGATATTCGTTGAAATAGTGACGTACCTGAATCATGCCGACTATTTTACTATCACTTTTTCTTACAAACATAAACTGAGTTGCAATAACCCTTCCTTCAGGCAAGGTTTCTTTCTTTTCATAGTCTCTGCACTTGGCAATATATTCATATGGATCTGCCATTGCTCTCAATGAGCCTGTGCCGTCCATTGAACTGCCCATATCAAGCATCTCTTGTCTATAATCCGCAATTTGACTTGCATATTCTTCAGCCACTTTTACTAAAATAAATTCTTCCATATTCTTAATTTTCCAATGCCGTTTATTTCTATATTGGTATTTTACATTTGCAAGTAAAATCAAAGGTATTCATCAACCAATTTGAGTATGCCGTCGAGGTCGGTTGCCGTTGCAAGAGCCATACGGACTGCCTTTGTGTTGCCAGTATTTTTTGCATAGTGGCAAAGGTGCAATTTCATCATATTGGCAACCACTCTGTCAGGGAGTGTGCTACGTAAAATCCCAATATGTTCAAGGACTGCGCTCTTGTTGTCGTATGTATATTCAACACCTTGAAGTTCACTGAAAATGTATGGTTTTCCAAGTGCGCCACGAGCAATCATAAATCCGTCTGCACCACTGATTTCCTTGACTCTTTCAAAACTCTCTTTGTCAACGATGTCGCCATTGGCAACAACAGGAATCTTTACTGCATCTTTGACCATTTTTGTGATGGTGTGATCGGCAAAACCTGCATACATTTGCTCTCTAAATCTAGGGTGCACTGCCACCATATCTGCGCCACCTTTTTCAGCAGCAAGAGCACATTCAACTGCAAGGATTTCTCCCTGTCTTACACCTGCTCTAATCTTGACCGTGACAGGCTTTTTTGCCCCTTCTTTTGCAGACTGAACAATCTCTGTGATTAGGCTTGGATTTTCCATCAAAGCACTGCCTTCTCCGTTGGACACAATCTTACGCACAGGACAACCCATATTGATGTCAATGATGTCAAATTTTTGAAGTCGCTCGTCCCTGCAAGCCTTGAAAATAAACTCCGGCTCACTGCCAAAAATTTGCACTGCTGTAGGCACTCCGGTGTCTGTGGTGTGGAGCAAATCTTCCGTGCCCTTGCCACCATAGCAAAGCCCCTTGGCACTGACCATTTCTGTATATAAAAGCCCTGCGCCGTATCGTGCAGAAAGGTGTCTTGCCCCTGCATCTGAAAAGCCTGCAATGGGGGCAAACATAATGTTGGATTTCAGTTGAATATGTCCAATTTGCATTTTTATCTATCTTTTTTGATTGTTTTAACTCTCGATTGTGTCAACATTTGAAAATTTGCACTGCCAAATTATTTGCCTTGTCTTTTGGCTTCATTCCAAAATTCGTCAAGTTCCTTCAAGGTGTAATCACTCATTGATTTGCCGTCCTTGGTGGCAAGTTGCTCCACCACTTCAAAGCGTCTTACAAACTTTCTTGAAGCATCATGGAGTGCCATTTCGTTGTCCACTTTGAAGAAACGGAGTACGTTGCAAACTGCAAACAAAAGATCCCCTGCTTCTTCGTGTCTATGGTCGGGAGTGGCAGTCAAAAGTTCATCAAGTTCTTCCTTGACTTTGTCCACTGCGCCATCTACTGTATCCCAGTCAAAGCCACATTTTTTGGCTATCTTTTGCACCTTTTCGGCATACAAAAGTGAGGGGAAATTTTGGGGCACTCTGCCCATAGCATCGGTGTTGGATGTATATTTCTTTTCCTTCTTTTTTGCCTCTGCCCAATACATCAATGCTTCCTCAGGTGTGTCGGCATGATTTTCGCCAAAAATGTGTGTGTGACGGTCAAGGAGTTTTCTGCAAAGTGCAGTGAGCATATCTCCCCACGTAAAGTCCTTTTCATCTTCTGCGATTTGGGTGTGGAACACTGCTTGCAAAAGCACATCGCCACATTCTTCAAGCATCATATTTCTATCCTTGTTGTCAAGGGCTTCAAGAAGTTCATAGGCTTCTTCAATAAGGTTGATGCGGATTGAATCGTGTGTTTGGATTTTGTCCCACTCACAACCGTCATCGGCACGAAGTCTTTTCATAATTTCTTCAAGGTCGCCAAGGTCAAAACGTTGTCTTTCCTTCAACTCTTTTTCCTCAGTTAAAAGCACTTCATCAAACAATTGAAGGTCAACTGCTTTCATCTCATTTTCAACTCCGTCAAGTGAAAAAACTACGGACTTATCTTTTCCGTAGGATGCGATGATTTTGTCTTTGACGGACTTGCATTGTGCCTTGTCTGCCACCTTGACTATGCAAGGAATGCGCTTGTTGACAAGTATGTAGGTGGGGGTGAAATCTTCCCCCATATAAAACTGATATGAGCCGTTGATTTTTTCATTGAGTGCCATTGCTATACTCCCAAAACCGAATGATTCGGTGTGCTTTCAAAAGGATTTTGCCCATAGGAATTGAGCCATACTCCTGCTTGTCCAAAACTCCAAGAAGAATGGACATGAAAAAGTACATAATATAGCATAACACAAACCCCACCAAAAGCGCAAGTATATCGTGAACGATATACACCTTTGGCACTATGATGGCAAAAGCAGTCAGTGCTCCTGAGATGAGCGCAAAGGCAACGGGCACGCCTATTGACATTGAAGTCAGTTTCACAAAATATATATTGACAACAGCAAGGGCAACAACTCCCATTGCAAGGACTGCGATGCCTGCGCCTGTTATGCCAAGAAAGCGTACAAGCACAATCATAAGGAGTGTTTTGACAACAATTGCCCCACCAAGCCCTGCAACTGCCCATTTGGTTTTGTCCAATGCTTGAAGCAAGGACACGTATATTTGCATAACCGACATTATCAATATGTTTGGCGCAGTGATTGTGAGAAGCCTTGATGCTATCATCACCGAGTTTTCATCGAGAGATGAATATAGCACCGAAATGATTTCCTTTGAAAACACCATCATAAATACGGTAGATGGTATGCCTATCGTATAGGCAAGTTTCAGTGATAGCCTGCTTTTGAACAATATACTGTTTATGTCGTGCTCTGCTCTTGACACCGACACTGAGGGCACAATGGCTATGGCAAGGGACATAATAAACACCACCGGCATATTGACAAGGGATGTGACAGGGCCTGACAACAATCCGTAGTTTGATGTCGCCATAGAGGTGGTCATCCCACCGAGTTTCAATAGGTTGACAACGATGAAACTGTCAAAAAAGTTGGACAATGGCAAGAGAATGGCAACAATCGCAATGGGAAAGGCTATTTTGAACATTTTGACACCTTCTTTTTTGTCAAAGGTCAAAACCCTATCATTGACTTTGTGCTTTCTTTCACGATAGATATACGTGATGATGAGATAAATCATTGTGACAATTTCGGACACCGTCACACCGATAAATGCCCCTGCAACCGACCACATAAGCCCATAAGGCTTCAAATATACTGCAAGAAACAGACCAAGCCCCAACTTTACACACTGCTCAATTATGTTTGAGAGCGCAGTTGGAAGCATATACATCTCCCCTTGAAACCAGCCCCTAAATCCTGCAATTATTCCAACAAAAAATATTGATGGTGCAATGATTTGAAATCCAAGGGCAACGTTTTCATTGCCTTGCCACAAAGCAAGGGGGCGTGCCAGTGCAAGCACCAACACAGTGCTTACGATAGACAACACTGCAAGGACAATAAGGCTTGCAAATAGATACTTCTTGACACCTTGTCCAAGAGCGCGCTTTTCGGCAACTATCCTTGACAAAGCCGTGGGCACACCTGCACTTGACAACACCATAAACAAGGCAAACACAGGAAAAACAAGTTGATACATTCCCATGCCTTCTGCCCCCAAAACATTGGTGAGAGGTATGCGATAAAGTGCGCCAACAACCTTTGCAACCACTGAGCCTGTGGCAAGGACAGATGCCCCACTCATCAACCCATTTGGCTTTTTATGTTTTGTTTTTGCGCCCCTTATCATTGCCCAACCACTGCCCCTAAGATTGCAGTTGCAAAACGGATATACCCCAATTTATTTTCGTCAAGCCCTGTCTTGGACACCACCAAAACAGTGCCCAAAAGATCGCCATTGACAAGGATTGGCTCGGCAATGAGATAGCCTTCCTTTTCACTTTGCCCTTCAAAAATAGCACCAATTTCAAGAGCGTCAATGACCACAGAACTGCGTGTTGACATAACTTTCAAAAGGCTTTCGGTAGGCTTTGATCCACGTGGGCTTTTGCCTTTGCCAAAGGATGAAACAATGCCATCCCCTGCCATGATATACACTTCGCCACCAACATATTCCCCTATCATATTTGCCACACCATCGGCAGCATACATCATATCGTAAAAGGGCGAATATTTCTTCAAAACAAGGCTTTCTCCTTGTGGCAAAATTTCAAGTTCGTCCCCTTCTTTTATCCTTAATGTGCGCCTAAGTTCCTTGGGGATTACTATGCGACCGAGTTCATCTATACGTCTTGTTATTGTACCATTCATAAAAAAAACCTCCTGCATTGTAGTTTGCATTGCAGAAGGTTTATTATTCCAATTTTTAACTTTAAAGTATGCTTTTGGTCAAAATACGATTTTTGACTATATCATTTTTTGTCCACCACAAGTTCAAGAACAAGGCTTGTGAAATCCACTTCCTCAACAAAGTCACGGGGGATATATTTGACACGATTAAACTTTTGGAAATGCTTGAAATGTGTCGGCAAACTGACGGGTGTTGACACATCCATTGTGTAGCAGATTTCCTGCAAGTCTTTCATAAAGTTTGAAGGGCTTGGCACAAGTGCACTATCATGGATAATGCTTTTCAAAAGTTTGTCGCCCTTCATAAGTTTTGCCCAAATTTTCATATCAATACTCGTCCACTATTTCGCCAAAGAAGAATGTGTGTCTGTCGTCTGCTGAATATTGGTCCTTGCCACTGTACCACTTTGGCACAAGGCTCACATCCATATCACCCATGGGCACTATGCCCACAACCTTGCATTCATAGTATTTTGCGCATCCCTTCACAACACAAGCGTCAACTGATTTTGCAGGTTGTTTTTCCATGCCTGTTTCTGCCCATTTGTCGTAATCTCTGCCACTCTTTGAGCCACAAAAACCAAGTTCCTTTTTGAAAGTGCCTTTTTCGGGCACACTGACTGTAAACTCTCTTGTCTTTTCAAGAAGGCCATGGGTGTGACGGCATTCTCTTATTGGTGCGATGAAAATCTTTTTGCCCCACATTACACCAACAAAGCCCCAACTGCAAACCATAGGATTGTCATCTGCAATGACAAAACAGCCTGAGTTGAATGCGCTATTCATAAAATCCATATCTTTAAACTCGTGCATACAAAACTCCTTTTCTTCCTTTTGTATTTTAATATATGATAGCACACTTTGGGTTGCAACATCAATAGTACGTTTGAAAAAACTGTTGGATTTGACAAATTTGTTGCCTATTCTCTCTTTTTCCCCTCTTTTTTATAGGGATTGAAGAATGACAATGCCACCATATATTGTAAAAAATAATTTTATTATTTTAAGGCTTTTGCTTTTTTGACATTTTGTGCTAAACTTACTATCACTTTATTTTGGAGAGTATTATAGTGGCTTTTGCAAGATTTTCAAGCGACTTTTTGATGGAAACATTTACACTTGTGGACAATCTCTTTGTCCATGAGCATTTGCCCTACCTTGAAGAAAAACAAATCAAGGTGTATATTTACGGTCTTTATCTTTGTGGCACAAACTCGGACAATACAACCGAAAACCTTTGCACTGTCCTTGACATCACTGAGGAAGAACTTGTTGCCATTTACAAGGAGTTTGAAGATTTGGGGCTTGTGAAAATCCTCAACACCACACCTTTTGAGATCAAATATCTCTCACTTAAACGTGGTATGCAACCTCCCAAAAAGTACAAGGCAGAAAAATGGAATGATTTCAATACCATTCTTCAATCACTTTTCCCTGAAAGATTGCTCACACCCAACGAGTATAACGAATATTACAACTTTATCGAAAGCACAAAAATCACTGAAGATGTGCTTCTTATGATTGTGCAATACTGCATTGATGCAAAAGGCCCTTCTGTGAGATACCCTTACGTCTTTGCCGTGGCAAGAAGTTGGATACAAGATGGCGTGCGCACTGTTGGCGACGTTGAAAACAAACTCAATGAGTTTGAACTGCAAAGTGAAGAAATGCGTGAAGTTCTTCTTGCTCTTGGCAGAAAAGGTGGTGCAGATATTGATGAAAAACAATGCCTGAGAAAGTGGAAACGTAGTTG
>JAZRGC010000004.1:0-10397 GCA_045643985.1 Clostridia bacterium | reverse complement strand
GCTTATGATGGATGAAAATACGATTGCACATATTTTTCTGCTGTGTAATATGTTGTAGTAAGGCAACCAAACAAACTCAGCACCCATCAGTTTTGTACATAAAGGAGGTGCTTATGTTCAACAGATGTTGCAACAATGTCTTGCCTGTGAATGCAAGATCAACAGTTTTCAACCCAGCAATTCCAATCTATCGCCTGCCGTCTTGTTGCTCTGGAAATTACGTGCCAAGCAATTTTTCCAACAACAATTTTGGCGAAACACGAGTGTATGTGGGCATTCCCGGCCCCACCGGTCCACAAGGTCCTAGGGGTTTGACAGGACCTATTGGTCCAACAGGCGCAACTGGCGCAACAGGTCCCCAAGGCCCAATTGGTCCCACCGGCGCAACAGGTCCTACAGGTGCAACTGGCCCTACAGGTGCAGCTGGCCCTCAAGGGGAGCAAGGCATCCAAGGTGAAACAGGCGATTCTGCAGGCTTTGGCACTCCCACAGCCACTGCAATCACTCTCTCTCCTGGAGATGAAGCACAAGCCGTTGTTGTGGCAACAGGCCCAGACACAGCAAAGGTATTCAGTTTCGTCTTTGGCATTCCTCAGGGCGAAACCGGTGCAACAGGTGCAACAGGTGCGCAAGGTCCAGTTGGTCCTACTGGCGCAACAGGTCCTCAAGGCGAACAAGGCATTCAAGGGGAACAAGGCATTCAAGGGGAAACAGGCGCAACAGGCGCTCCTGCAGGTTTTGGCACACCTACAGCAACAATAACAATCCTTGATGCAACTGCCACTGCCTACGTCAACGTGACAGCAACAGGACCTGACACAGCCAAAGTGTTCAACTTTGACTTTGGCATCCCTGCAGCAACCTAAACAAGCCGTTTTAAGGGCTTTTAAAGCGCAGTTGGTGCAAATATTGCAAGGGAATTCGTCAAGGTAAAAGGCAAAGAAAAAAGCCACTCATACGAGTGGCTTTTTGTTGTTGGTAAAAATGTTTGATTACTTGAGTTCTGCTTCTGCGCCTGCTGCCTTGAGTTTTGCAAGAAGTTCTTCTGCTGCTTCTTTGGGGAGTTGTTCTTTGACTGCTTTGGGTGCTCCGTCGACAACTGCTTTTGCTTCGACAAGACCAAGACCTGTTGCTTCCTTGACAACTTTGATGACTGCAACTTTGTTTGCGCCTGCTGATTTGAGGATGACGTCGAATTCTGTCTTTTCTTCTTCTGCGGGTGCTGCTTCTGCTGCGCCTGCGACGACTGCGACGGGTGCTGCTGCGCTAACGCCGAATTCTTCTTCGAGTGCTTTGACGAAGTTGTTGAGTTCAAGCACTGTCATGCCTTTGATTTCTTCCATAAGTTTTTGAAGATCTGCCATTTTTATATTCTCCTTGAAATTTTCTAAATTTTGTTTGAGGTCTAACCTCTGTGAATTTTGTTATGCTTGTTGTTCTTTTTGTTCTGCAATTTTGTTCAAGACGCGAGCAAGGCCACTGATAGGTGCTTGCATGCTTCCGAGCATCTTTGCAAGAAGGATTTCTCTTGAAGGGATTGATGCGATTTCTTTGACGCCTGCTGCATCAAGGTATTCACCTTCAACCATACCACACTTTGCCTTCATCTTGTTGAGTTTTTTGATGTTGTCAAAAACTACTTTTGCTGGGCTTGTTGCGTCTGTTGATGAGAATGCCACTGCTGTAGGTCCGTTGAGTGCTTCATCGAATTGTGTGAAACCGAGTTCATTGAATGCACGTTGGACAAGGCGATTTTTGAGGACTTGGTAGTCCACGCCTGCTGTCCTCATTTCCTTACGGAACGCTGTGTCTTGTGCGACATTGAGTCCCATATAGTCGATGATGACAAGGCCTTTTGCATTGGAAATCTTGCTCTTAATCTCTTCAACTTGTTGTTGCTTCAGTTCAAGAATTTCTTTGGATGCCATTTTTACCTCCTATTTTTATCCACTCACTACGTGAGTCCTGCTTGTTTGCAGGGTAGAAATTAAAAAAGTCACTCCAAAGACGGAATGACAGAATACACCAAATAATGTATTAAGTTCAGTCCTCGGCAAGCGCTTTCGCTTACGACTTTCGTCACTTGCTGTCTTTGGAACGGGATTATAATATCAAATCCCAAATTTTTTGTCAACCGAAACGCAAAGATAATTTACGTTTCGGCTGATATTTTTTGTTTTTACTAAACAAGATTTACTATAAGGAACGAAATGACGGAATAGCGATTGCTATACTGTGCCATCAATCGCGTCAAAAGTCAATCGCCACATAGCGCAAATTGCGCAGATATAGCGAAACCGTCAAACTTGGGTATTTAGATGCATAACAAGGAAGGTGCTTCCACATCAGTCCGTAGCGTACTTGCTGTACGCGAGGGATGAGATAAATCCACCCACCAAAGTTAGACACCAAATAGCACAACTTACGTAGGTTTCGCTATTTGGATGAGTGACGCGAAAGATACTTTCACATCAGTCCGAAGCGTACTTCTCGTACGTGAGGGATGAAGTGAATGTGTCTGACAATGTCAATCGCCAAATAGCGAAACCTGAATTAGTTCATCTTGTAGTTGACCTTAATGCTAGGTCCCATTGTTGCTGCAATATAGACTGACTTGAAGTATTGTCCTTTTGCTGCTGCGGGTTTTGCTTTGACAAGTGCTTCCATGACTGTGTTGAAGTTGTCAAGGAGTTTTTCTGTGCCAAATGATTTCTTGCCGATGGGAACGTGCACGATTGATTGTTTGTCAACTCTGTATTCAACTTTACCTGCTTTGATATCGTTGATTGCCTTTGTGACATCCATTGTGACTGTGCCTGATTTGGGGTTAGGCATGAGGCCCTTAGGACCGAGAACCTTACCCATACGACCAACAAGACCCATCATGTCAGGTGTTGTGACGATGACGTCAAAACCGAACCAGTTTTCTGATTGGATCTTTTGGAGCATATCTTCTGCACCGACGAAATCTGCGCCTGCTGCTTGTGCTTCATCTGCCTTTTCGCCCTTTGCAATGACGAGGACTCTGACTGTACGGCCTGTTCCGTGAGGAAGGACACATACACCACGGACTTGTTGATCTGCGTGACGAGGATCAACACCGAGTTTGCAGTGAAGTTCTATTGTTTCATCGAACTTTGATTTTGCTGTTTCGACTGCGATTGCAAGTGCTTCTGCGCTGTCGTAAAGTTTGCTCTTGTCGATGAGTTTTTTGCTGTCGATATAATTCTTACCGCGTTTCATAGTTTACCTCCTTATTCTTCAACAAGAACGCCCATGCTGCGTGCTGTTCCTGCGATCATGCTCATTGCTGCTTCGATTGATGCTGCATTGAGGTCAACCATTTTGAGTTCAGCGATTTCCTTGCATTGTGCTTTGGTAAGAGTTGCAACCTTGTTCTTGTTGGGAACGCCAGATGCTGTCTCAATACCGCAAGCCTTCTTGATAAGGACGGGTGCTGGAGGTGTCTTCATGATGAAAGTGAAAGAACGGTCTTGGTAGATTGTGATAACTACGGGGATAATAAGACCTGCGTTCTTTGCAGTCTTTTCATTGAATTCTTTTGTAAATGCGGGGATATTGATGCCGTGAGGGCCGAGTGATGAACCAACAGGGGGTCCGGGAGTTGCCTTACCGGCGGGGAGTTGCAGTTTGACCACTGCTGTAATTTTCTTAGCCATATTTCCTCCTGACTAATGTGGTTTGACGAAGGCTGATGAGATTTGCCTCCTCCCACGAGAGTCGTTGATTACACAAGTTTTTCGATTTGTGTAAAGTCAAGTTCAACGGGTGTTTGACGACCAAACATTGACACGACCACCTTGACTTTTTGTCTTTCTGCGTTGATTCCTTCTACAACGCCAAAGAAATTTTCAAGAGCACCATTGATAACTCTGACTTCGTCACCTTCTTTGATGTCGATGTCGTCAATGGTGAGGACTTCGAGGCCCATTCTTCTAACTTCATCGTCAAGCAATGAAATAGGTCTGCCTTTGGGACCACAGAAGCATGTGACACCTTCAGTGCTGGTAACAAATTCCCACACTCTGTCGGTGTATGTCATTTTAATAAACACATAATTGGGCAGCTTCCTGCGTTTTACGACCTTTCTTTTGCCGTCTTTTTCTACGATTTCGTCTTCTTCAAGCATCTTAATGTCAACGATATAATCCTTGAATTCGGGATACTTGTCGAGCTTCGTATTCATATCTCTCAAAACGCGAGGTTCGCTTCCAGATTTAGTGTGAAGCGCATACCATTTGGGCTGTTCCAAATTTTCCATAATTACTCCTTAGATGAAAATGGTTGCCCACTTTCCTGTCGTAATGAGACTGAGAAGACCTGCGAGGACATAGTCGATTCCAAACAAAACTACGAAAAAGATGACGACAACAAGCAACACGATTGCTGTTGATTTTGCCACGTCTTTTCCTTTGGGCCAGGTGACTTTCTTGAGCTCAGAAATGACGCCTTTGCAACCCTTTCCAAATCTCTTGAAGATGTTGGGTTTCTTTTCGCCATTGTTTGAGTTCTTTTTGTTAGTCTTTTTAGCAGGGGCTGCGTTTTTCGCAGTATCAACTGAGACTGCAAGTTCAGAATTCTTCTTCACTTTGTCAGCTTTTTTTGCCATAACTATCTCCTAACCTTACTTTGTTTCTCTGTGCAGGGTGTGCTTCTTGCAGAATCTGCAATACTTTTTAAGCTCCATTCTATCAGGATGCTTTTGTTTGTTCTTTTTAAGATTGTAGTTGCGTTGTTTGCATTCTGTGCAAGCAAGTGTAACTCTGACTCTTGCATCTTTTTGAGCCATTTTTGCCTCCTTTTGTTCCAACAAATTTCATAGGCATACCCTACACGGCGATAAGCCGTGTAGGATATATCGCTATTATTTGGAAAGAACAATTATTCGATGATTTTTGCTACGACACCTGAGCCGACTGTTCTGCCGCCTTCACGGATTGCGAAACGGAGACCTTCTTCGATTGCGATAGGTGTGATGAGTTTGATTTCCATGTCGATGTGGCCACCAGGCATAACCATTTCTGTACCTGCGGGAAGGCTGATTGAACCTGTAACGTCTGTTGTACGGAAATAGAATTGAGGACGATAGCCGTTGAAGAAAGGTGTGTGACGGCCGCCTTCATCCTTTGTGAGAACGTAGACTTGGCTTGTGAAGTGTGTGTGGGGTTTGATTGAACCGGGTTTTGCAAGAACTTGACCACGTTCGATGTCTGATCTTTGGACACCACGGAGGAGTGCGCCAATGTTGTCGCCGCCTTCTGCGTAGTCGAGGAGCTTACGGAACATTTCGATACCTGTGACTGTTGTTTCTCTCTTTTCGTCTGAAAGGCCGATGATTTCAACCTTGTCGCCGACTCTCAAGACACCACGTTCAACTCTACCGGTTGCAACTGTACCACGTCCTGTGATTGTGAAGACGTCTTCAACAGGCATAAGGAAGGGTTTGTCTGTATCTCTTTCGGGATCGGGGATATAGCTGTCAACTGCATCGAGAAGATGTTGGATGCATTCTGTTGCGGGGCTATCCCAGTTGCCTGCGAGACCTGATTCCATTGCTTTCAATGCTGAACCACGGATGATAGGTGTATCGTCGCCGGGGAAGCTGTATTCGTTGAGGAGTTCACGAACTTCCATTTCAACGAGTTCAAGGAGTTCTTCGTCATCAACTTGGTCACATTTGTTAAGGAAGACAACGATGTAAGGAACACCAACCTGACGTGCGAGAAGGATGTGTTCACGTGTTTGAGGCATAGGACCGTCTGATGCTGCGCAAACGAGGATTGCGCCGTCCATTTGTGCTGCACCTGTGATCATGTTCTTAACATAGTCAGCGTGTCCGGGGCAGTCAACGTGTGCATAGTGACGTGTTGCTGTTTCGTATTCAACGTGTGCTGTGTTGATCGTGATTCCTCTTGCTTTTTCTTCGGGTGCTTTGTCGATTTCGTCATATTTCATGACTTGTGCATTGCCCTTTGATGCGCAGTACATTGTGATTGCTGCTGTGAGGGTGGTCTTACCGTGGTCAACGTGGCCGATTGTACCAATGTTAACGTGGGGTTTAGTTCTTTCAAACTTAGCTTTTGCCATACTAAATTCCTCCAAATGAATTTGTGTTTTTTGTTTGTTTTTTGTTCTTTTAATATTTATTTCTTTGAGATAAGTATTATATACACAATATTATCCCCTTGAAATCTTTCGTCCCGTGACTTTCTCAAGAATGCTGTTTGGCACAGGTGCAAAGTGGTCGAATATCATTGTAAAGTTGCCTCTGCCTTGGGTGATGCTACGGAGTTGTGTTGCATATCCAAACATTTCTGACAAAGGTGCATCACAATCGATTGCTTGCACGCCACCTTTCACTTCGATACCCTTGACACTTCCTCTTCTTGAGTTGATGTTGCTGAGCACATCGCCAAGATATTCTTCTGGCATGAGCACTTCAACTTTCATAATAGGCTCAAGAAGCACTGGTGCTGCCTTTTCGGCTGCTTCACGGAATGCCATTGTTCCTGCAATCTTAAATGCCATTTCACTGCTGTCAACTTCGTGCATGCTTCCGTCAAGAAGTTTTGCCTTGAAATCAACACATTCATAGCCTGCAAGAACACCTGCTTTGGCTGCTTCCTTGATTCCTTCACAAACTGCGTTGGCATATTCTTTGCTGACTACGCCACCAACAGTTTCGTTTGAGAATTCAAATCCGCCACCGGGATTGGGCTCGATTTCGATGACACAATGACCATATTGACCATGTCCACCGGTTTGTCTTACAAACTTGCCTTCTGCCTTTGCAGTTTTTGAGATAGTTTCACGATAACTGACTTGAGGTTTGCCGACGATTGCTTCCACTTTGAACTCACGGAACATTCTGTCCACAATAATTTCAAGGTGAAGTTCGCCCATGCCGGCAATAAGAATTTGACCTGTTTCGTTGTCGGTGTATGCCTTGAACGTTGGGTCTTCTTCTTGAAGTTTGACGATTGCATTTGTTAGTCTTTCTTGGCTTGCCTTTGATTTGGGCTCGATTGCCATCTTGATAACGGGTTCAGGGAACTCCATGTTTTCAAGAACGATTTGTTTTGACTTTTCACAAAGTGTATCGCCAGTTGTGCTGACTTTGAGTCCAACAAGTGCGACAATGTCGCCTGCACCTGCTTCAGTCATATCTTCTCTTTCGTCTGCATTCATACGAAGGATACGACCAATGCGCTCGTTGGAGTCTTTCACTGAATTGTAAACCATCATACCGGTCTTGATTTGACCTGAGTAAATTCTTATGAATTCCAGTTTGCCAACATAAGGATCGGTGAGAATCTTGAAGACCAATGCTGAGAAAGGTGCATCATCGTCAGTTTCTCTTGTTTCTTCCTTGTCTGTTCTTGGATTTGTGCCAGTGATTGCAGGCACGTCAAGAGGACTGGGGAGATAATCTACAATTGCATTAAGGAGTCTTTGGACACCCTTATTTCTATATGAACTGCCACAGAGTACGGGAGTCATCTTCATTTCGATTGTTCCCTTTCTAATTGCTGCTTTTAGTTCATCTTCGGTGACGCTGTCAGCCTCGTCACTGATACATTTTTCAAAGATTTCGTCACTGAAATCTGCTGCACAGTCAAGAAGATTTTGCCTTGCCACTTCATACTCTGCCATCATGTATTCAGGAATTTCTGCTTCTCTGGGGAAGATGCCGTCTGCATCATCATAGAAGAATGCTTTTTTTGCAACCACGTCTATGATTCCAACAAAGTCGCTTTCCTTTCCAATAGGCAAGATGATTGGCACTGCATTTGCATGAAGTCTTTCACGCATCATCTTGATTGCATTTTCATAATTTGCGCCGTTGATGTCCATCTTGTTGACGAAGGCGATGCGAGGCACTTTGTAGGTGTCTGCTTGACGCCAAACGTTTTCAGATTGGGGCTCAACTCCGCCCTTTGCACAAAACACTGCAACAGCACCATCCAACACTCTAAGGCTTCGTTCAACTTCAACAGTGAAATCTACGTGCCCAGGCGTATCAATAATATTTATTTGATGGTCCTTCCACACTGCAGTGGTGGCTGCTGAGGTGATTGTGATGCCACGTTCACGCTCTTGAGCCATATAGTCCATAAATGCTGCACCATCATGTGTTTCGCCAACTTTACGAAGCATTCCTGTATAGAAAAGCATACGCTCTGTTGTCGTAGTCTTTCCGGCATCAATGTGTGCCATTACGCCGATATTTCTCACATGATCAAGTGCATATTTACGTGCCATAATAAAATCAAATTACCATCTGAAATGTGCAAATGCCTTGTTTGCTTCTGCCATACGGTGCATTTCGTCTTTTCTCTTGACTGAGCCACCAGTGCTGTTGAATGCGTCCATGATTTCGCCTGCAAGACGTTCCTTCATGGTCTTTTCACCGCGCTTACGTGCAAAGTCAACAATCCATCTGATTGCAAGAGTTTGTCTTCTTTCAGGACGGATTTCCATAGGGACTTGATATGTGCTGCCACCAACACGTCTTGCTTTGACTTCGAGTTGGGGTTTTGTGTTTTCAAGTGCTCTTTCAAAGACTTCCATGGGTTCTGAACCGAGTTTCTTTGCTGCTATTTCAAGTGCCTCATAAACGATTGCTTGAGCAGTTCCTTTTTTGCCATCGAGCATAACTTGGTTGATAAGTTTTGCAAGGACGACACTGCCGTAAACTGGATCGGGCAATACATCTCTCTTGGGCACGCCACTTCTTCTAGGCATAATAAACCTCCTTGGGTAATAAATTTACATTCGAATTTTTGTTATTTGGGGCGTTTTGCACCATACTTGGATCTTGCTTGCTTACGTTTTGCAACGCCTGCTGTATCAAGAGCACCACGAATGATGTGATAACGCACACCGGGCAAGTCCTTTACACGTCCGCCTCTGATAAGAACGACACTGTGTTCTTGCAGATTGTGGCCGATGCCAGGAATATAGACTGTTCCTTCCATACCGTTCACAAGACGTACTCTTGCGATTTTACGGAGTGCTGAGTTAGGCTTCTTAGGTGAAGTTGTTGTAACACTCAAGCAAATACCTCTCTTTTGAGGGCATTGTTCCATGATAGGGGTCATTGATTTTTTGACCTGTCTTTCCCTGCCTTTTCTAATCAATTGATTGATGGTTGGCATTATTGTTCCTCCTATTTGATTTTTCGAATGTACCCGCAACCCTACAGGTGCAATTCAAGACTATTCCTTCGACTTCAAAAATCCTACTGTCGCTGCACCGACATCAATTCCTGCATTTCTTCCAAGCCATTCCATTGTGGGAGCATGGAGTACTTTGACATTCCTTTCAGCCGCTGTTTTGACAAGATGAGATTTTATCTTGCCGTCGGCATCCTCGGCTACAATCACACACCTGACTGTATCCTCGGACAAACCACGCAAAACCTGTCTGCAACCGACGAGTTTTTTGTGATCTTTGAGCATGGTTAAAATTTTTTGTTCAGTTTTCATTTTTTCCAACTTAAAAAGTGCCTGCAACTCTGCAAGCGTAAATATACTATCAACATTTTGGATTTAAGTCAAACATTTGACGCCATTTTCGTAAAAATTTTATAATTTATATATAATATACCTACATCTTGCGCCCCAAAAGCACACCACACCACAAGGGGAATGAAAAATGAATAATGAAAAATGAAAAATTGTGGTGGAAAAATTGGCTCTGTCTGGTGCTATGCAGCAAGTAGTGTGGTATGACACTCTGTGTCGTTGTGGATGAAAAATTCGCACTCACTCATTCGTTGCGTTCTCATACAAGCACTCACTTATTGCGAAGACGGAACGCGAGCCGCAGCGGCGGCGAGAAAGGGAGTGCCGTGCACCAGATGAAAGTACGCCAGTCGCTGGTGGTCCACTCAAAATTTACCAGGCGACAAGTGGCATAATGAGTGGTATATCCCTAATGTGCGAGAGCCGAGTGTTGCCCCTTTGCAAAGCAAATGAGGGGAAACACGTGAGGAAGGGGTGGTTATTCACTTAAAATGTTCGCACTCGGCAATGTTTATAAAAAAAGCAGACTCTGCTTGGTCTGCTTTTTTGCAATTTACTCAATGTCACAGTTTTGAAATTCACACGCTTAGAATGTCGGTTTTTTCAAACTTTTTATTTTTGCTCAAAACTGTTTTATCCGTTTAGATTGTTGGTTATTCGGCGATGGAAAGTTTCAAATATTCGTCAATAAATCCGTCCAAATCGCCGTCCATTACACCTTGGACATTGCCTGTTTCAAAGTTTGTTCTGTGGTCCTTGACCATTGTATAAGGACAGAAAACATAACTTCTTATTTGACTGCCCCACTCAATTTTCTTCAATTTGCCACTGATTGCTGCTTGTTCTTCT
>JAZRGC010000003.1:0-10854 GCA_045643985.1 Clostridia bacterium | reverse complement strand
TTATGCCACTTGTCGCTTGGTGAATTTTGAGTGGACCACCAGCGACTGGCGTACTTTTGTCTGGTGCTCAGTATTCGATTTCTCGCAATGAGTGGCGACGCGATTAAAAATCGCTATTCCGTCGCTCACTCCTTACGCGTTCCGTCTTCGCAATAAGTGAGTGCTTTTTAATACAATTTTCCTTTGTGCAACTATCCTATTTCCGGTTATTTTGCTCAAATTGCAAAATAGAGCAGTCTATTTTTACTTTTTAGTTATTTATTTTTGTTGAAATTTATCATATAATCTATTTGTAAACATCAAAGGAAACAAGAAACCAACACGTGGTTTAGTTGTTCAACCATTATGATATTGACATCGCACAATAAATATTGTAATATAAGAATTAACTTAAAAGAGTAATAAAAGGAGTAGCATATGGCAAGATATTGCACAAAATGTGGCAAAGAAATCGATGACGAAGCAATCATCTGTGTCAATTGTGGTTGCTCAACAACTCCCACAAAAAAGAATGTAGAACCAGACAGCGACAGTGTAGGCTGGGGCTTCCTTGGATTTTTCATCCCTCTTGTAGGTCTTATTCTTTGGCTTGTGTGGAAGGATGAAGCACCCAAAAAGGCAAAGAGCCTGGGTATTGGCGCATTGGTGTCAGTCTGCATTGAAGTTGTAGGTGGCATCATCGCACTGATTTTGTGGGCAGTAGGCTTTGGTCTTATGATCACCGAAACCGGAGCAATCGTTTCATCAATCGCATCAACACTCACAGCACTTATTTAATGTGCACAGTATAAAAGGAGAAAACATATGGCAAAGTATTGCACAAATTGTGGAGCACCCATTGAAGAAGACATGATCACATGCATTAGTTGTGGAGCATCAATCTATGATGACACACAATATGATCAAATAGAAGAAACAAAAGAAGAATTGATTGAAGAAGCACCTGCAACAGAAGAAAACAACGCAGGCGCAGAAGAAGACACAGCACCCAAGAGATATTGTCACAAGTGTGGC
Source organism: Clostridia bacterium (assembly GCA_045643985.1). Taxonomy (GTDB): domain Bacteria; phylum Bacillota; class Clostridia; order Christensenellales; family CAG-917; genus RGIG4097. The sequence goes on along the minus strand of JAZRGC010000003.1, from coordinate 9,840 downwards.
AAGCCCGTTGACAAAGATGCAGTCATCTGTATGCATTGTGGTTGCACCGTTGATGGCAAAAGCCCCAATGCCCAAGAAGACAGCGACAGCATTGGTTGGGGATTCCTTGGATTCTTTGTTCCCATCGTAGGACTTATCCTTTGGCTTATGTGGAAGGATACAATGCCCAAAAAGGCAAAAAAACTTGGCATTGGCGCACTGATTTCAGTTTGCCTTTCAGGGGTTGGAAGCATTGTTGGTGGCGTGTTCTCATTCCTTCCTGCATTGTTCATCTAACAATCTAAAACAATAGGTTAGAATACCTGTTTTATATCAAAAAATAAAAATTTAGGAGAAAAAAACATGAACAAGTATTGTACAAACTGTGGCAAACCAATCGATGATGAAGCAGTGATTTGCCCAAATTGTGGCAGAGCAATTGAATCAGCAAAAAAATCAAATGATAGCGACAGCAAGAGCTGGTGGTGTCTTGGTTTCTTCACAAGCATGTTCTTCACACCTATCATTGGTTTGATTTTGTGGCTTGTCTGGAAAGATGACGCACCTATGAAGGCAAAACAAGTTGGCCGTGGCACACTGTGGTCATTGTTGGCAGGTGTGATCTTGACAGTCGTCATCGTCATCATCTACTTCTGTGTTATTGCAGCAGCAATCGGAGCAGGCGAAGCATCAGGCGCAATTACAGCAGCACTTGCAAGCGTACCCTTGCTGTAAACAAACAACAAAATATAAGAAAGGCACTCAAACGAGTGCCTTTTTTATTTTATAATGCCTTCCTATTGAGGCACAAGTGGATGAAAAATTTCCCCCAAAAAATCCCCAAAATGATATAAAGTGTCATATCACGGCGAAGCCATATCACGACACCCTGTGTCAATTTATATTACATTGCTCACAACGTCTGCGACAAGCCCTTGATTTTTTATATATTCTAGTATTCGTGGAAGGGCAGAGAGTGTTTCTTTTGTGGGGTGCATTAGCACAAGGTCGCCTGCCTTAATGTCCTTGATTGCACGGCTATAAATCAAGTCAACATCGTGGTCACGCCAGTCAATTGTATCTCTTGTCCACATAATCACTTTATACCCCAATTTATCGCATGCAGAAAACATATTTTCTCCATAACTTCCAGATGGTGGCGCAAAAAGTTTGGAGTTTTTGTAGTTTGGAAATCCTTTTAAATATGTGTCCAAAAGTCTTTCAGTCAAGAGTATCTCATCGATGTTTTTCTCATAACTGAGTGCCTTGTGATCACGGTGCAAATATCCGTGATTTCCAATCTCCATACCCATATTGTACAGTGCCAAAAGCCCATCTCCATTTCGTTCAATCCACTTGCCACCCACAAAGAATGTAGCACGAAAACCGTGTTCAACCATCAATTTTGCAATATTAAGTGCGATTTCGGTATTTTCATAGACGTTGAACATAAGTGCCACCCGTCCAGAATTTTCATCGCCGACAAAGATTGCAGAGGTGGGAGTGGCGTCAGTTTGCCAAGGCGCAACAGCCACAAATGTCACAGAAAATGTTGCCACAAGCACAAGCGCAATTATGACGTTTGAAAGTGCACTTGCTTTTTTGTATTTCAGGTTGTTTTGTTTCATATTCTAAATTATGTTTACGATTGGTCGGTTATGTGCTATAATGATTTCATTATTCGTTTACACAACAAATTTTCGGCAATAATAAAGAGGAAATATGAGAAAAATCGTAAAGTTTGACAGTGGACTTAAAATGGTGCTTGTGCCCAACAATGCAGTGCGAAGTGTATCAATTGGCATATTTGTCAATGCAGGCACTGAGTACGAAACTGCAAGGGAAGCAGGCATATCCCACTTCATTGAGCATATGGTTTTCAAAGGCACTGCAACAAGAAGTGCATTTGACATCGCCAACGAAACTGACAGCATTGGAGCAGTGCTCAATGCATACACATCAAAATCCCACACTTGTTTTTACACCACATCACTTGACACCCACATGGAAAAGTGTTTTGACGTGTTGACAGACCTTTATCTCAATCCCAAGTTTGACTCAACCGACATTGACAACGAAAGAAAGGTTGTTTTTGAAGAAATCAATGAGAGTGATGACCAACCTGACGATGTATGCCTTGAAATACTTCTCAGTGAAAGATTTGACGGACACCCTTTGGGCATGCCAATTCTGGGATATAAAGATGCACTTGCAAAGTTGACAAGTGACGATCTTCGTGACTATATGTCAAGAAGATACACTCCATCCAACACTGTTGTGGCATTTGCAGGCAATATTGATGAAGAAACTTGCACAGCCCTTGTCAACAAATATCTTGAAAGCAAACTCACAAAAGTTGATAGCACAAGAGAGCACCGTCATCACACCACAAAGGCATCATACGTTTCAAAACAGATGCCCATTTCACAAGCCCACATCGCAATGGCATTCCCATCATTTGAATATGAAGATGAAAGGGCATACCTTGTCAATTTGATGAGTGCAGTTTTTGCAAGTGAAATGTCATCAAGACTTTTCCAAAGCATACGTGAAAAATTGGGGCTTTGCTACACAATCTCAGGCTCATCATCAATCTATGAAAAGAATGGGGCGTATATTATATATACGGCAACCAGCCCTGAAAACACAGAAAAGGCAATCTCAGCCATAAAAGATGAAATCAATCTCCTTCTTGAAAAGGGTATCACTGAAGAAGAACTCCAAAAGGGCAAGGAGCAACTGAAAACATCCCTTGTGTTAGGGCAAGAAAGCAGTTCAGCAATGATGCGCGCATTTGGCAGATATGCTTGCATTATGGGCGAACTATATGACACGGATAGAATACTGAAAATCATCGATTCAGCCACCACAGAAAGCATTTTGGAAGTGTGCCATCGCATATTCAATTTTGACGATGTGACCATTGCAATCGTGTCAGGAAATCCCCCTAAAAACCCTCTTGACTTGCTGAAATAACACAAAAAACGCAAACCAAGCATCAAACACAGCAAAAATACTCACAAACAAAAGCACCTAAATAGGTGCTTTTTATTTTTTTCAAAAATTTGGCAATAATTGAAAATTATTCTTGAAATTATCATCTCATTGTGATATACTTTTTTAGATAATAAATCTAAGGCGAAATTATGCAAACAAACACTAGACATTTTAGAGCGAATACAGGATATAAAATCGGCTTCGGGATATTCATCATCCTGTTGTCCGTATTTTGTTTTATATGCGACTTAGGCGCATTTGGAAAGGTTGGGGCAGCAGTGTCCCAAGTGACCATTGGTTTCTTTGGTCTTGCAGACTATGGCTACTGCATTGTTGGCGTAGTGCTTGGTCTTGCATTGATTTTCAATTTCCGTCTTAGAATTCGTCTTTCCAAACTGGCACTTTTTGTCGGTCTTTTCGCTCTTGCAATTCTCGCCCTTCAAATTTGGACATCAAATGGCTATGTCATTGACAAAAATTACAGTCAATATCTTGCCCTTTGTTATAGCAACACCAACACAGCAGGTGGCATGCTCTATGGTCTTGCTGCCTACCCACTTATGAAAGCCCTGACAACAGTTTGGGCACTTTCACTTGTTTGTGTCGTGTTCTTTATCGTTGCATTCCTTGGATTCTTCCCATACATCAAGAAGAATGTTGTCTATGTCGTCAAGGAAAGAAAACTTGAAGAAAAGGCTCAAAGAAAGGAAAGAAGAAAACGTTTCCAACGTAAATCTTCAAAGGAAAACAAGGCAGAACCTGGCAACGAAATCTACATTGCAGAAAAAGATGAAGATTGGATGAAAGATGACAGTCGATTCAATCCCTTATACCCCAACGGAGCAGGAGCAATTGAAGACGAAGAAAGAAATCGCATTCCCGACAGGTTTTCATCAAGAGGACTTGCAAGAGATATTTTGTTTGGCAAAGGCGATTCCTATGGCGAAAGTCTTGACAGATTCAATACAATCAAAAATCCTGAAAATGCTTTCACACGTCCGGGCGCATCATACAGCGCATCAAGACGTATTGAAATGCGCACTCGTTTAGGTCTTGACGAACCAAATCAACACCAATCATACACAGTGCCAAGAGAGGAAGCCAAGCCTCAAGTTCAAGAGCCTGAAACAGACAAACTTGACCTTGATGCACTTCGCAACTCTGCAAAGAGCGAAGAAGGTGGTGTCATTGGCTATTCATCATTTGAAGCATTGAAGCAGGACCAAATCCGTTTGTTTGGCGAGAGAGCAAAGGAAGAAAAGGAAGTCAAACCCCAATTCCAAGCAGTAGCATATGACAAACCCCAAACAAATGCACCTGTGCAAGGCGAGGTTGAAAAACTTGAAGTCGTCCGTCCCACACGTATCGTGGGCAAACCCGAAATCCCCAAAGCACGTCAAGGGGACAAAGCAGGCACTATGGCAGGCATCCAAGGGGATGTAGTCCGTGCAATCACAGGAGAATCAAAGCCTGAGCAACCTGTTCGCACCGATGAAGTCGAGTCAGTAGGATACGAAGCACAAGTGCTTCCTGCAGAGTTTGTTGCTCCTGCCGAAGCAAAACTTGTCTATCCTGCCGAAAGTAAGGTTGATTCTGCCGAAGAAGAAAGAGCAAGAAAAGCACGTCAAGCCTTCCTTGAAAAACAACACAAGGAAGAAACGCCTGCACCCACTCCTACACCTGCACCAACAGTTGTGTCTGCTCCCGCACCTGCACCTACACCTGCGCCTAGGGAAACAAAAGTTGTCAATGAGCAACCTGCAGTTTCTGCTGAACCCGATTGGCGCAAAATATTTGCAGAGCAATCAGGCAGAGCAATCGAGCCTAAAACCACCGAAACATCCAATCAAAACGTTATCGGTGTAAGTGCACCTGACAAATCACTTGAAGATGAAGGCACAATGTATCAAACATCCTTCCTTGCAAAGCAACAACAAGATGCAATTGCCAAAGCAAGAAAGGAAGCCCCCACATTGTCAAGAGCAGAACGTGCACAAATTGAAATAGAAAAGGAAAGAGAAAGAGCACAGCGCAAGGTGTCTCTCCCCAAAGAGCCAACACAAAAGGCTATGGAAAAGAGAGTTGAAAAGATGGAAGCCATTGACACTTCAAAGGAAAGAGTTGCCCAAGTGACAATTGATCAATCCATCTATCAAGCAACTCCTCGCAAGCCATATGTTGCACCACCAATGAGTCTTTTGAAGCCACAAGAGCCCGAAATCGACCAAGGTGTTGACGTTGACTCAAAGAAGCAAGCAATCATCGAAACACTCGCATTCTTTGGCATTGAGTCCGAAGTTGTTGATGTCAAAACAGGACCTACATTCTCACTGTACACTTTGACTGTCAAGATGCCCAAGGGCAGATCAGTCAGCACATTGACATCCTACGAAAACGACATTGCAATGCGCATGGAAGAAGAAAGTGTCCGTATCCTTGCACCTATCCCCGGACAAAATGCAGTGGGCATCGAAGTACCAAACAAAAAGAGAAGAATGGTACGTTTGAGCGAAATCCTCAATGCACCTCAATTCAACGGCTCAAAATCACCCACCACATTTGCACTTGGTGTTGACCTTTACAACCAAGTCCACGTCAGCGACATCAAAGACTTGCCCCATATGTTGGTGGCAGGCGCAACAGGCGCAGGAAAGAGTGTGTGCATAAACACATTGCTCATCAGTTTGCTCTACAAGGCAAGCCCCGAAGATTTGCGCATAATTCTCATTGACCCCAAGCGTGTTGAAATGTCAAGTTATGCAGGGCTTCCTCATCTTATGCTTGACGAAATCGTTTGTGACGTTGACAAGGCAATCCGTGCACTCAACTGGGCGATCACGGAAATGAACAGACGTATCATGTTCCTTGAAGCCAACAAGTTTAGAAACATCGAAGACTACAACGAAGATTGTGAGAAGTCAGGCAACGAAAAGATGCCACGTATTCTCATTGTTGTTGATGAACTTGCCGACCTTATGGCACTTGGCAAGAGAGCAGTCGAAGACTCAATCAACCGACTTGCAAGACTTGCACGTGCAGTTGGCATACACCTTATTGTTGCAACACAACGTCCTTCTGTTGACGTCATCAGTGGCACAATCAAAAACAACTTGCCCACACGTACAGCATTTAGAGTTACTGCCGGTCCAGACAGTAGAACAATCCTTGATGCAGGTGGCGCAGAAAAACTTCTTGGCAATGGCGATATGCTCTTTATGACAGCAAAGACACCTATGCCTGTCCGTATGCAAGGCTCATTTGTTTCAAGTGCCGAAGTTGAAGCAATTGTTGAATTCATCAAGGAAAACAACACAAGTGTCTATGATCCCAAGGTCAAGGAACAAATCTTCAAAGATCCTCAAGAGGAACAAAGACAAGAGAGCAATATCAATGGTGGCGGAGGCAATCATAAGAAGCAAAAAGGCTTGCCCCCCGAATTCTTTGATGCTCTTGAACTTGGTATGAACGAAGGCATTTCAATCTCATACTTGCAAAGAAAATTGGGCTTAGGCTTCCAAAAGGCAGCACGTATCAAGGATATGATGGACGATATGGGTGTCCTTGTGCCCGATGAAAAAGATCCTAAGAAATTGAGAGTAAACCTCACTCAAGAAGAATATGAGGAACTTGTTCGCTCAAATGAAGAAGGAGAAGAAGAATGAAAATTGGCGCAATTTCACTAGGTTGTGACAAAAATAGAGTTGACACTGAAAAGATGCTTGCACGTCTTGTGGCAGGTGGACATACACTTGTGGGCACAGAAGACGATGCAGACGTCATCATTGTCAACACTTGCGCATTTACAGATGATGCCAAAAATGAAGCAATAGATGAAATCTTGTCGGCAGTAGAGCACAAGCGCAAACACAAGAAGAAAAAGATTATCATCACAGGTTGTCTGCCCCAAAGATATATGGACACACTGGAAAAGGAGTTTCCACAAGTTGATGCATTTTTGGGCATAGCCGACTACGATAGCATTTGCGATACAGTGGAAAAAATCACCAAAGGCGACAAAATATACAGTTGTGCCAGTGGGGATAGTTTTTATGAAGGCAGAGTGCTCACAACCCCTTATCACTATGCATATTTGAAGATTGCTGATGGTTGCAACAATCATTGTACATACTGCGCAATCCCATCAATCAGAGGCAAATATCGTTCAGAAAAAATGGAAGACATTCTTGCTGAAGCAAGAAACCTTGAAAAAGAAGGTGTCAGCGAGTTGATTCTTGTTGCACAAGACGTCACAAGATATGGCATCGACTTTGACGGCAAATCTCACCTTGTAGAGTTGGTTGACAACCTTAGCGCAATGGATTTTGATCGCATCCGTCTTTTGTATCTTGAACCCGAAGCAATCACTGACGACATCATCGAAATGATTGTGTCCAATCCCAAAGTGGTCAAGTATGCAGACGTACCCCTTCAACACATTGACAATGACACCTTGAAACATATGGGCAGAAGATGTGATGAGCCCACAACAAGAGCACTCATCAAAAAGATGAGAGAAAAGGGCATCATCCTTCGCAGTTCATTCATTTGTGGTTTCCCCGGTGAAACAGAAGAAGCCCACAACAAACTTGTGGAGTTCATAAGGGAAGGCAACATCGACTATGCCGGATTCTTTGCATATTCAAGAGAAGAAGGCACACCTGCAGATCGTATGCAAGACCATCTTGATGAAGATGTCAAAGTGGCAAGAACAAATCGACTCAAAGACTTGCAGACGGCAGTCATCAACAGTCGCAATAACAATCTCATCGGCAAGACAATCAAAGTTTTGTTTGATGAAATCGATTATGACAAACAAATGTTTGTAGGCAGGGCAGATTTCCAAGCCCCCGACATTGACAACTTAGTATATTTTACAGCAGACAAGGAAGTGCATGTTGGCGAATACTACGATGTTGAAATCGTAGGTGCAGACGGCATCGACCTTGTAGGGAAGGTATTATGACAATTACATTAGCAACAAAAATCACAATCGCACGTATCTTTTTGATCATCCCCACAGTCATTCTTTACGTCTTGGGCATGGTCTTCTACAATGATTTCACACTTTATGTCATCTTTATGGCGATTTCAAGTGTCCTTTATGCAACTCTCTGCGCAACAGATATGCTTGACGGACACATCGCAAGAAAGACAGGCACAGTGACAGATCTTGGCAAATTCCTTGACCCTATCGCAGATAAAGTGGTCATGGTCATCATGCTTTTGCTCGTCATTTGCCACGGTGCAGGACTCGCAATTTTCCCCTACAATGCACTTGTAATCACACTCCTTGGTGGAATCATTCTTGCAAGAGAGTTGATCATTGGCGCATTCCGTTGCATCGCAGCAGGCAAAGGTCTTGTCCTTGCAGCAGACGTCTATGGCAAAATCAAGACAACACTTTTGAATGTGGCACTTTCATTGCTCATCGTAGCAGGCACACAAGTAATCGTTGCTTGGATCGGCACAGTATTCTTCTATGCAGGCTCAATTATGGCAGTTGTTTCTGGCGTCAACTACATCGTCAAAAACAAGCACGTCCTTCTTGACAAACAACCTGAAGAAGTTGTGGAAACTGTTGAAGAAGCAGAAGCAGTTGTTGAAGAAGTGGTCAGTGACCAAGAATAATCATTCCAATCGAAAGGAAATTTCATAAAGTTATGATACAAGAAGTCGTCAAAATTTGTGGTCTTGACAAGGACACCATTCGTTTGAAACTCAGTGAGTTTTTGGGCATGGGTGTCACCTTTGACGTAGAAGAAAATTGTCTTGACGCCAAGATTACAATGACTTCAGCCGGCTCACGTGAAGGGTTTGACCAAATCAAATCCTATGTCTATAACACATTCAGCGATTACGTGTATTCAGCAGAGGACACATCACTCCACACCCTTGCAGCAACACTTCTCAAAATGACAAAAAAAGTGTTGTCAGTTGCAGAGAGTTTGACAGGTGGAGCAATCTGCTCACGTTTGACAGCAGTGCCCGGCATCAGTGAAAACTTTTATGAAGGAATAGTGTGCTACAATCGCCATTCAAAGATGGACAGGCTTGGCATTCCAAGAGCATTCATAGGCGAATATGGCACTGTATCAAGAGAAACAGCACATGCAATGGTGCAAGGTCTTCTCAACAAAAAAGTTGACATAGGTCTTGCAACAACAGGGCTTGCAGGTCCAACAGGTGACGAAGGCAAGCCCGTTGGGCTTGTGTATATAGCAGTCGGTGGTGGCGAGTTTATCACCACCTTCGAAAAACGACTTTCGGGCGACCGAAATCAAATCAGGGAAGCAACGACAAACTTGGCATTATTCTACCTTGTGAGGTATCTCAGAGGGGATATTTTGCTCTTGTAAGTCGGTGACCAATATAGATTATAAGCAGTACTCAAATGGCAGACAAATCCAATCTCGAACTTGCACTTCAAGCAATCGAAAAGAAATATGGCAAGGGCTCCATTATGAAGATGGACGGCGAAAACATCCAACAAGTTGAAGCAACATCATCAGGATGTCTTACCCTTGACAATGCACTTGGAATCGGTGGTTTCCCCATTGGCAGAATTGTGGAAATCTACGGACCAGAATCATCAGGCAAAACAACAGTTGCACTTCATGCAGTGGCAGAAGTTCAAAAGAAAGGTGGCACAGCAGCATTCATCGATGCAGAGCATGCACTTGACCCTTACTATGCAGCAAGACTTGGTGTCGAAATGGAAAACCTTTACATTTCACAACCTGACAGTGGCGAGCAAGCACTTGAACTCCTTGACACACTTGTGAGAAGTGGTGCAGTTGACATCGTTGTTGTTGACTCAGTTGCAGCACTTACACCTCAAGCAGAAATTGATGGAGAAATGGGTGA
>JAZRGC010000002.1:0-4414 GCA_045643985.1 Clostridia bacterium | reverse complement strand
CGAAAACAGTCAAAATTACGGTAGAAATCAAAATTACAAGCCACTTTTTTGAAAAGAAGTTGTCTGAAATTTTGTGAGTTATGTTTTGTTTCATCCTTTCTCCTTTGTTGGCTTGTTGCCAAGTTTATTTTTGCGCTTGTATACGGATTTTACAATCAAAAAATAGATAGGCAATATCAAAGATATTGACAACATAATTGCGCCAATCGTTGTTGTGTGGGATAGGTCGGCAATGACTTGGGGAGAAGGCAAGAGTATTGACAACAAAAGCACAACTCCAACCACAATGACAATTGCAGGGATTTTGCTTTTTGTCAAGCGCAGGGAGCACTCCGTCAAGCCAAAAAACAAAAATGCAATTTCCATGGCACCCATAACTATCACTGCAAACAGAGCAGTCCACTCCATACGTCCAATTTCGGTTGAAAGCTGGTTGAAGCCGGAGATTTCCACCAAAAGATTGCCAAGAATTTTCATTGCATTGCCATACATTGCAACACCAATCATCACTGCAACCAAAGTCAAAATGTGTGTGACGGCAACGGACGAAGAAATGTATGGGAATTTTTTAGGCTTGATTTTGACAAATAGCAAAGGGAAAAAGTTGCCAAGCCACAATCCATATTTCAAGGAGTGGAGAGCAAAGTCCTTCAAGGGAAGCGCAAGGACAGGAAGATTGCGATTTATGTCAAGATGACAGTCAAGGAATGCTAAGTTCAGCACAATGATTGCAAAGACGACAGGTGCAAGAATTTCGGCAGTGCGAGCAAGAGTGTTTGCTCCCTTTAAGCCAAGATAAAGCATTGGTGCAAGAAGAATTGCAACAACAATGACAGGGGATATTCCAACATACAATTCCACTGTGAAAAATAGCACTGCAAAAGAGAAATATCCAACACACTTTAAGCCGAGGAAAACAAACAAAATCCCCAACCCAATTTTGTATGGAATTTTGTCTTTCATCAGTTCATCTCCACCGTCTTTTACAAAGAGATAAACAAGTACAAATTCAAGGATGTCAACAAGAGACAACAGCAAATAAAACCACAATGTTGACGATGACAAATATTCGTTGACAATTGATGGCAGTGTGGACAGTTTGTAGGACAAAGTGCACAAAAAAACCACTGCACCAACTTGTGAGTTGTACAATGTGGTTGTTTTTGGATATTTACATAAAACGTTGTTTATATGTTTGTTTTGCATAGTTAATCTTCGCCTTTTGACAAACGCTTGCGATTTTTTGATGGGATAGAATACGGACGTTCGTTCATATTGACGGTGCTTGTCTTCAACAATCCGTCTTTCAAATCTGGGTTGATTCGTGGGGCGTAGGGCGCAAGATATGGTGCGCCATAACTTGACAGACTGACAAGATATGCAACAATGAGAATGATCAAAATCACAATGCCAAATAGCCCCATAACTGCCGAGCAACAAAGGAATATAAATCGCAGGATTGACAGTGCTCCAACTTGGTCAGGCACGCAGAAAATCCCTATGGCAGAAAGGGCTGTCACAAGGACTGCAGGCGATGATATTAGCCCTGCTTTTACTGCTGTATCTCCAAGGACAATTGCGCCAACAATTGAAAGTGAAATCCCCATAAGTCTTGGCATACGGATTGATGCTTGATTGAGTATCTCAAACAACATCAAAACGAAAAACATTTCAATGGCAGGTGGAAATGGTATGCCATTGGTTGCTGACATCAATGTGATAAGAAATTTCAATGGCATAAGATGATAGTGATGGCTTTGGAGTGCAACGTATGCGCCAGGCAAAATGACAGTCAAAAGTCCACCCAAAACCCTAAATAGACGTGCAAGAGATGATGCCCAATCGTTGGAATAGTAGTCATATCCGTCTTGCAAATCTTCAAAAAGCACAAAAGGCAGTGTCAAAACAAGGGGAGAGCCGTCAACGATGATTGCCACACGACCTTCAAGAAGTTTGGAAGCCACAACATCGGGCTTTTCACTGCTTCCAACTTGATTGAAAAAGCAATAACGTCTGTCTTGAATGAAGGATGACACATATGAGCCGTCAATGATGCCATCAATATCAATCTCATTCAGTCTTTCAATGATTTCATCAACCACCGAGTTGACTGCAAGGCCGTCAATATACAACACGGATATGGGAGTTGTGGAATATTTGCCAACACTCAAATTTTTCACTGTTAGAGATGGTGTTTTCAATCTGCGTCTTATGAGAGTGACATTGGTTTTGATTTCTTCAATAAACCCTTCACGTGGACCTTTCAAAACATTTGATGTTGGTGGCTCTGCAATGGCACGCTTGTCAAACTTTCTTATGCTGATGAGATGTCCTTGATTTTCGCCATCAAAAAAGATGATGACATCCCCTTCGGCAATTCGTGATGGGCAGTCGTCAATTGCAACAGGTTTGATTTCTTCTCCATAGAAAATCACGCTTGAAAGAGTGCTTCCGTCCACAATAACTTGTGCATTGATTATGGGCGCAATGATGTCCTGTTCAAGGACAATTTTGTCGCTTCCACCATCAAGATATGATATGATGCACTTGGCGTGTTCGGTGGTCACTTCACGGAAGAAAAGATCATCACTGCCGTGAAAAGTTGATGATATTGTGTTTTTGAAATCGACTATATTCACAAAGTGAGTTTTGCCACAAATTGCAGTTTATAACCATAAAAAGTGCATATAAACATTTGATTTTGGCAATTAAAAGAAAAATATTGACAGGATTAGACAAAGTAATGCCTATATGTTGTGCAGGGGAAATGCCACGTTTAGGGATATGTATGGACACGAAACACATATAAAAAAATCGATGCCGAATGAAGAATTTTTGAAAGGATAGAATTATTGATTGAAAAAATCATTCAGTTGGTTTATAATTGTTTCATTAAATTATTGGAGAGCAATATGGTAGAAAAATATTTGCCACAAATTATTGAAACAATTCAAAAGTCAGTGCAAATCAAAACTGTCCTTGCAGATGCAGTTCCTGGTGGTCCTTTTGGTCAAGGCAACAAGGATTGTCTTGAATATGTTTTGTCAGTTGCCGAAAGCCTTGGTTTTCGCACAGTCAATCTTGACGGTTACTGTGGATATGCCGAAGTTGGCGAAGGGGAAGAAATCCTTGGCATCATCGGTCACCTTGACGTAGTGCCCGAAGGGGATGGTTGGAAACATCCTGCCTATTCCGGCGCACTTGTGGATGACGAAATTTGGGGCAGAGGCACAATCGATGACAAAGGCCCAATCATCATTTCTATGTTTGCAGTGAAGGCGCTTATGGATGAAGGTGTCAAGTTTGACAAGCGCATCCGTATCATCTTTGGTTGCAATGAAGAAACAGGCTCAAAATGTATGGAGCACTATCTTGAAATTGGTGAAAACATCTCTTATGGCGTCACACCCGACTCAAACTTCCCCGTTATATTTGCAGAGCGCACAATCAACAACATTTTCCTTTCAGGAAAAGCAGAGTCAAAAGGCAAGGTTAAACTTGAAAAACTTGACGGTGGTATAGTCATCAATGCAGTGCCTGACGTATGCGAATTTACTCTCTCAGCCACAGGATTGGGCAGTGGACGTGCATTGACACAGGCGACAGCAAAGATAAGCGAGCGTATTGCTCAAATGGAAGGCATCACATCCACAATGAAACAAAAATCCGTGCTTGGCATTATGGGCAAAGCAACCTTTGAAGTGAGAGGCAAAGCAGCCCACGGCAGTGTGCCCCACAACGGAGTCAACGCTGTGTCCCATGCAATCACTGCAATGGACGGTGTCATTGAAGATGAGTTTGTGGAGTTTTACAACAAAGCAATCGGCACAGACTACAACGGACAAAAACTTGGTTGCTATGCAGAAGACGAATATGGCAAAATTGCAGTCAACGTTGGGCTTTGCCACTACGAAAATGGCAAGTTTGAAGTGCGCATAAACAGCCGACTTCCTTTCACAACTGACACACCCACAATGGTCGAACAAATCAAAAACACCATAGGTGACAACGTGAAAGTGGAACTGAAATCAACGGCAGACGGATTCAAGATGGATGAAAATTCCAAAATGATCAAGGCACTTATGAAAGCATACAGCCAAGTGACAGGCGACACCGAAAGCAAGCCTATTTGCAGTGCAGGTGGCACATATGCAAGAGAGTTCAAAAACGGTGTGGCATTTGGCCCTGAAATGAACGGCTATGGCGAGATGATCATCCACGAGCCCAACGAAAGAATTTCTTTGAAGGCAATTGAAGCCATCTTTGACATCTATTTCCAAGCATATCGTGACCTCAGTCAACTTGACGAATATTGATTGAAAAGGGTGGCAAAAATCCAAAAAACCAAATTCTAGTGGATTTTGCTTTACTTTTTTCAAATAATATATTAATATAGCAAAGCATTATATAAGTT
>JAZRGC010000001.1:0-3124 GCA_045643985.1 Clostridia bacterium | reverse complement strand
GCACCACCTTGTTGATTGTAGTCAACCTTTCTTTTGAGAGCACGAAGGACAGGTTTGAGCAAGAGATAACCAAGTTTTGCTTTTATGCCACCCTTTTCGATGCCGTCTTTGAGGATTGAGAAGATTGCGCCTGCTGTGCCTTCGGCTGATTTCAGCGCGATGTTTCCGTTGAAGCCGTCTGCAACAACAACATCATATTCACCTGAAAGCAAATCTCTTGCTTCGCAGTTGCCTACAAAATTGAGATTTTGGTCTTCTTTCAAAAGTGCAAATACTTCTTGATTGAGTTCTGTGCCCTTGTGGTCTTCTGCGCCATTGGAAATGAGTCCAATGCGAGGGTTTTCTGTGCCAAGCATTGCCTTTGAAAATGCATTGCCCATGATTGCAAAGTGATGCAAATTGACTGCTTTGCAATCAATGTTTGCGCCACAATCACAAAGAATGACCTTTTGATCCCCTTTGACTGTGGGGAGTATGGGTGCAAGTGCAGGACGTGAGATGCCTTTGATTCTGCCTATCTTCATAAATGCGCCAACAAGGACTGCCCCTGTTGAGCCTGCTGAAACAAGACCACCAACGTTTTCATCTTCCTTGACGATGTCCATTGCCTTGACAAGTGAACTTTCCTTCTTTTGTTTGATTGCAACAGTGGGAATGTCGTCATTGGTGATGATGTCTTTTGCATCCACAAGTGTCAATCTGTCCTTGATTTGTGCATCAAAGAGATTTTCATCAATCTTGTCAAGATCGCCAACCAACACAACTTGAAGATCTTTGTCTTCTGTCAGTGCTTGGATTGTGCCTTTGACCACTTCTTCGGGTGCATAATCGCCACCCATTGCATCTACAACTATCTTATAATTTCTCATAATAGTAAAAAGAGAGCGAAAAGATCGCTCTCTAGTCATCCTTATTTTTCTTCTTTCTTGCTTACGATTTGTTCACCATCATAGTAACCGCATTTGGGGCAAACTACGTGGCTCTTTTTCAATTCGTGGCATTGAGGACATTCAACAAGACCGGGGGTTGAGAGTCTGTTTTTCCAGTTTGCAAAACGGGAATTTGTTTTTGAATGTGAAATTTTATTTTTTGGTGTTGCCATATCTATCTCCTCCGCATATAATTCAATAATATATTTTGCTTATGCAATTATAGAGAAAAAAAGCAATATTGTCAAACGATTTTGCAAATTTCTCTATTTTGCTAGTTTTTCTAGGCTGAAAGGGGCAATTTTGCCCCTATTTTGCCTTAAAACACGCTTTTAGACCAATGCTTTTGTTTCTCTTGCGATTGAAAGTTCCTCATTGGTGGTGGCAACAAGGACTTTGACCTTGCTGTCTTTTGCTTGGATTTCATAAATGCCAGGCTCATAACCTTTGACATATTGATGGTTGAGTTCATTGTCAAGTTTGACACCCATATATTCCATATCTCCTGCGATGATGCCTCTCATAAGGTCGCTATGTTCGCCAATGCCACCTGTGAATGCGATTGCATCTACGCCATTGAGTGCTGCTGCAAATGCGCCAACGTACTTCTTGATGCGATAGGCTGCTGCTGTGATTGCGATTGTTGCCTTGTCATCTCCTGCGAGCATTCTAGGTTCAAGGTCACGCATATCTGAACTGAAATCGCCACTAAGACCGTACATACCACATTTTTTGTTGAGATAGGTGACCATTTCGCCCATATCTTTGCCAAGTTTTTTGCCAAGATATTCAACTGCGCCTGCATCGATGTCCCCTGCTCTTGTGCCCATAATCAGACCTTCAAGAGGTGTGAAGCCCATTGTTGTGTCAATGCACTTTCCTGCATCAACTGCTGACAAACTGCTTCCGTTGCCAAGGTGGCAGACGATGATTTTTGCATTGGGGTTGCCAAGGTATTTTGCAACTTCTGATGAAACAAATTTGTGGCTTGTGCCGTGGAATCCGTATTTGCGAACCTTGAACTTTTCATAGTCTTCATAACGGATGCCGTACATATATGCTTTTGCAGGGATTGTTGAGTGGAATGTTGTGTCAAAGACTGCAACCATAGGCACACCGGGCATAACTTGTCTGCAACCTTTGATGCAAGCAACGTTGCCGGGATTGTGCAAAGGTGCAAGGTCACTGTTTCTTTCGCAGATTGCAATGACTTCTTCATCAATGACAACTGATGATGTAAAGTCCTCGCCACCGTGGACAACTCTGTGGCCTACTGCTGACACTTCGTCAACTGATTTGATTGCGCCAAATTCAGGATCAACAAGTGCTTTGAGCACCAATTCAAGGGCTTCTTTATGCGTGGGCATATCTTGTGTGACAACAAGTTTTTTGCCTTCTTGGTTCTTTTGTGTGAGCATGCCACCTGTTGCTGTGATTCTTTCACAAATACCAGTGAGGAGTGCTTCTTCGGTGGTCATATCAACAAGTTGATATTTGAGTGATGAACTGCCTGCATTGAGAACTAGAACTTTCATATTTTTCTCCCTTATTTTGCTTGAAGTACTGTGATTGCTGCAACTGCTGCAATGTCTTCTGCTGTGCAACCTCTTGAAAGGTCGTTGACAGGAAGTGCAAGGCCTTGCATAATTGGGCCGACTGCCATAAAGTTGCCAAGACGTTGTGCGATCTTGTAGCCGATGTTGCCTGCGTCAAGGTTGGGGAATACAAATACATTTGCTTCGCCTGCAACTGTGCTTTCGGGGGCTTTTTGCTTGCCTACACTGGGCACAAGTGATGCATCAAATTGCATTTCGCCATCAACGTTGATTTCGGGATGTGCTTCCTTGACTTTGGCATAAGCATTTCTAACCTTTTCAACTGCTTCGTGGTTGGCACTGCCCTTTGTTGAGAAACTGAGCATTGCAATTTTAGGTTCGATGCCAATAATATTCTTTGCACTGTCGTTGGCTGCAACAACGATGTCTGCAAGTTGGTCTTCGGTGGGATAAGGAATGACTGCACAGTCTGCAAAGATGTAGGCAGGTGCTGATGCATATTTGAATCCTTCTTCGGGGGGAATCATCACAAAACAACTTGACACACTGCTGATGCCGGGGGCTGCTTTGATGACTTGAAATGCTGCTCTTGATACGTCTGCTGATGAGAATACTGCACCACCGACAACACCGTCAACA